>NZ_SCNB01000008.1:0-134527 GCF_005502825.1 Kocuria sp. 2SI
CAGACCCCCCGACCGTCCAGTGATAGGCTCGAACCCCGTGGTGAACGCTCAGAATGCCGCCGCAACGGCTGGCGATACGCAGACAGAGACCTCCGGCTCCACCGGCAAGGTCACCCGGCAGATCTTCGTGACGGGCGGTGTGGTCTCGTCCCTGGGCAAGGGGCTGACGGCCTCCTCGCTCGGGATGATCCTCAAGGCCCGCGGCCTCAAGGTCACGATGCAGAAGCTCGATCCCTACCTCAACGTGGATCCGGGCACCATGAACCCGTTCCAGCACGGCGAGGTCTTCGTGACCGACGACGGTGCCGAGACCGACCTGGACATCGGGCACTACGAGCGCTTCCTCGACGAGGACCTCGACGCCTCCTCCAACGTGACCACCGGCCAGGTGTACTCCTCCGTGATCGCCAAGGAGCGCCGCGGCGAGTACCTGGGCCAGACCGTGCAGGTCATCCCGCACATCACGGACGAGCTCAAGGCGCGCATGCGCTGGCACGCCGATCACGTGCCGGAGGGCGAGGAGGCCCCGGACGTGATCATCACCGAGATCGGCGGCACCGTGGGCGACATCGAGTCGCAGCCGTTCATCGAGGCCGCCCGCCAGGTCCGCCGCGACATCGGCCGACGCAACGTCTTCTACCTGCACGTGTCGCTGATCCCGTACATCGGCCCGGCCAAGGAGCTGAAGACCAAGCCCACCCAGCACTCGGTGGCTGCGCTGCGCAACCTCGGCATCCAGCCCGACGGCCTGGTGCTGCGCTGCGATCGCGACCTGCCGGACTCCATGCGGGCCAAGATCGCCGACGCCTGCGACGTCGACATCGACTCCGTGATCTCCTGCGCCGATGCCCCGAGCATCTACGACATCCCCAAGACCCTGCACGGCCAGGACCTGGACGGCTCCATCCTCGACTACTTCGGGATGGAGCGCACCGAGGCCGACTTCTCGCACTGGAACAAGCTGCTCAGCGCCGTCCACGAGCCCAAGCACTACCTGACGATCGGGCTGGTCGGGAAGTACATCGACCTGCCGGACGCCTACCTGTCGGTCTCCGAGGCGCTGCGCGCCGGCGGCTTCGCCAACGACGCCCGCGTGAAGATCAAGTGGGTGGCCTCGGACCTGTGCCAGACCCCCGAGGGCGCAGCGCGGGAGCTCGGCGACGTCGACGCCATCTGCGTGCCCGGCGGCTTCGGAATCCGCGGCCTGGAGGGCAAGCTCGGCGCGCTGACCTACGCGCGCACCACGGGCCTGCCCACCCTGGGCCTGTGCCTGGGCCTGCAGTCGATGGTCATCGAGTACGCCCGCTCCGTCGTGGGCCTGCACGACGCCTCCTCGACCGAGTTCGACCCGGACACGGCCACTCCCGTGATCGCCACGATGGCCGAGCAGGAGCAGTTCGTGGAGGGCGCCGGCGATCTGGGCGGCACCATGCGACTGGGCCTGTACCCGGCCAGGCTCACGGAGGGCTCGGTCGTGGCCGAGGCCTACGGCGCCACCGAGGTCCAGGAGCGCCACCGCCACCGCTACGAGGTCGGCAACGAGTACCGCGATCAGCTCACCGAGGCCGGTCTGGTCATCTCGGGCACCTCGCCCGACGGCACCCTGGTCGAGTTCGTGGAGCTGCCGCGGGAGACTCACCCGTACTACGTCTCCACGCAGGCCCACCCGGAGCTGCTCTCGCGTCCCACCAAGGCCCACCCGCTGTTCGCCGGGCTGGTCAAGGCCGGTCTGGAGCGCCAGGCCTCCCGCACGGACGAGTCCCAGGAGCGCTGAGCCGCATGGAGTTCGTGGAGCTAGGAGCAGGCGAGCTGACGGATCGCGTGGATCCGCGGCGCGTCCTGGCTTCCGAGACGGTCTACGAGGGCCGGATCTGGGACGTCGTCTCGGAGCAGGTGGAGCTCTCCGAGGGCGGCCCCCGGATGACCCGCGACTTCATCACCCACCCCGGTGCTGTGGCGATCCTGGCGCTGGACGATCAGGATCGCGTCCTGCTCATCCGCCAGTACCGCCACCCCGTGGGGATGACGCAGTGGGAGATCCCCGCAGGCATCCTCGATGTGGAGGGCGAGCACCCGGCCAAGGCCGCCGCTCGCGAGCTGGGGGAGGAGGCGGACCTGTCCGCCGGGCGCCTCGACACCCTGGTCGAGTTCCACAACAGCCCCGGCTCCTCAGCGGAGTCTCTGCGGATCTACCTGGCCCGCGAGCTCACCACCCTGGAGCAGGAGTTCGAGCGCGAGGACGAGGAGTCCGAGATCGTGGCCACCTGGGTCCCGCTCGACGACGCCGTGGCGGCCGTGCTCGACGGCAGCCTGCACAACCCCAACCTGGTCACCGGCGTGCTGGCCGCCCACGCCTCGCGCGCCGCGGGCTGGTCCTCGCTGCGCCCGGCCGATGCCGCGTGGCCTGCCCATCCCGGGCTGCGCGGCACCGACGGGCTGACTCCCGCGACCATCACGCCGCCGGACGCCCGCTGACGCGTCGGCCTCGGCATCCAGGTGTCTCCGGTGTCCCGCGCGTCCCGACCGCCCGCTGAATCCTCTGCTGCTTCGTCAGCGGTGCAGCGGGCGGTCGAGCGCTATCTGCAGCACCTTGCCGTGGAGCGGGGGCTGGCCGCCAACACGCTGAGCGCCTATCGACGGGATCTGGCGCGCTACGTCCGATTCCTGACGGAGGTCGGCGACGGCGCGCAGGCACCACCGGTCGGTGATCCGCGGGAGATCACGGTCGCCCATGTCACCGGCTTCGTGCGCTGGCTGCAGCGCCCGGCACCGCCGAAGGAGGCGGCCGACGGCGGTGCTGACGGCGCGGGGCTGAGCGCTCGCAGCGCCGCCCGGGTCGTGGTGGCGGTGCGCGGTGCGCATCGCTTCTGGCTGCTCGAGGATCTCACCGAGCACGATCCCGCCGCCCAGGTCCCGCCGCCCACGCCGGGGATGCGGCTGCCCAAGGCGATCTCCGCCGAGCGGATCACGCGGCTGCTCGAGGCGCCGGATCCGTCCACGCCTGCCGGGCTGCGCGATCGGGCGCTGCTCGAGGTCCTCTACTCCACGGGGGCGCGCGCCTCCGAGGTCATCGGCCTGGACGTCGACGACCTGTCGGCGGCGCTGAGGTCGGGGGAGCAGTCGTCGGGGCTGCCGTTCCTGCGGCTGTTCGGCAAGGGATCGAAGCAGCGGATGGTGCCGCTGGGCCGACCGGCCGTGGCGGCGCTGGACGCGTGGATGGTGCGCGGGCGGCCGGAGCTGGCGGCCAAGGGCAAGGCCGATGCCGCGGTCTTCCTCAATCAGCGCGGCGGGCGGATCTCACGTCAGACGGTGTGGAACACGGTGACCCAGGCCGCCGACGGCTCCGGGCTGAGCGCCGAGGGCGTGGAGGTCAGCCCTCACACGCTGCGCCATTCATTCGCCACGCACCTGCTCGAGGGAGGAGCGGACCTGCGGGTGGTCCAGGAGCTGCTGGGGCATGCGTCGGTGACGACCACGCAGGTCTACACGCTGGTCACCGCAGACTCCCTGCGCGAGGTCTGGGCCATGGCCCACCCGCGCGCCCACTGACGTAACGAGCGCGAGCGCGTAAGAAGCCCCGGGCGCGTGCAAGGCAGAGGCGACACCGGGGCGTTCTAGGCCAGGATAGCATCAAGTCGTGACTGACGATGCCGCCCTTCCTGACATCCGCTCGGCCGTCTCCGAGCCGCGATTCGCACCGTACCTGCGCGAGGCCGGCGACGACGTGGAAGCAGCCCTCAAGCTGTACAAGTGGAGCGCTGAGATGTCGTCCGCTGCGTACGAGCTCATCGCCCATGTCGAGGTGTTCATGCGCAATGCCATCGACCTGGCTTTGGCGCAGCGATACCAGGATGAGGAGTGCGGCATTCCCTGGTTCCTGCGTGAGCCGCCTCTCGATGCCGAAGCGATGCGACGCGTGGCAGAGGTGCGTGAGCGCTTGCGCGCTCAGAATCGCGAGTCACGGCACCAGATCCTCGCCGGCCTGTCGTTCGGCTTCTGGGCTGGGATGCTCGGTTCCAAATACGAAGAAGAGTGGCGGGTGTCTCTCCGCCATGCCTTTCCCGGCGGCGACGGGACGCGCAAGCAAGCAGTCCTACTCGTCGACGCCATCCGCAAGTTCCGCAATCGCCTGGCCCACCACGATTCGATACTCGGACTCGACATCCCCTTCGAGTTGCAACGCGTCCACGCACTGGCGGCGCTCCTGGGAAACGAAAAGGCTGAATGGCTGCGGGCAACGGACCGCGCAACCAGAGTCTATGGCGATCGGCCGGTGACGAGGGTCGACACGGTCGTCGTCGCAGCGAGGCACGCATGGCCTCTCTATGAGCAGGAGCGAGCCTACGTATGCCAGGCGGGACGCTGGTTCCGACCTGTGAGGCGTCTTGCCTTCTACGCGGACCAGGAGATCAAGACAGATGTGCCCTTGATCCGTCATCGTCGGGACAACGTGGAGTGGACTGAGGAGCACGCGAAAGAGCTTGAGGCAGGCGATAGGGACGATCGCAAGATCGCCAGGGTCATCCGTGCGTCGCGGCGCATGGAATGGACGGCGGGCGTTTATCAGGTCTTTCTGCTGACGCGTCCCCAGGACCCGAATCACCGGGAGCTGCCCGGCGTTCTTCCCCATCGAGCAACCGGCCGGGGTTCCGCTTTCACACAGCGTCAGCGCTATGTTTCGCTTCACGCGCTGGAGACCGCCACGACTACGGATGACCTGGTCTGAGCCGGTCGCGGTACGTGCTTCAGCACGTTCGCCTGGTGGCAGCTCATTGCGGCTTCGCTGCCTGATAAGTGCAGCAGACCCGATGATCAGTCTGCGCACCAGCGCCTCCGGGTACGCGGAGGCGGCCTCAGACTGCCACCGCAGACCGGCGTGGGACAGCCCAGCGCATGCCGGAGGACGAGACCGCCGGCTGGAAGAGCCGGCCTGCGGGTGGTCCAGGAGCTGCTGGGGCATGCGTCGGTGACGACCACGCAGGTCTACACGCTGGTCACCGCAGACTCCCTGCGCGAAGTCTGGGCCATGGCCCACCCGCGCGCCCGCTGAGGCTGCGCATCCCGCTGGTGGCACCGACCAGCAGCAGGGCAAGGGCGGCACCAATGCCCGTCTCCACGACGCGATCGCCGATGAGTTCGCGGGCGGGGGTGGCGACTACGAAGCTCGTCATCATCAGCGCCACCGGCGTGAGGAACACCAGGGCCAGGCTGTAGTGGCGGACCGCGTACAGCTCATTGGCGAACTGCAGCGCCGCCAGCAGCAGGGCCAGCCCCAGCGGGCTCCAGTCGACCTGCAGGAGCGCTCCGGTCAGGGCCACGCCGGCGAAGGTCCCGATGATGCTGTGCACGACCCGGTTCGCGGCTCCGGCGAGATCCGCCGCGGCGATCGGAGCCGTCGCCGCCAGGATCGCCCAGTGTTGATGGCCCTGGCCGCTGGCGATGGCCACCGAGCCTGCCGCACCGACGGCGACGGCGTAGCGTGAGGCCCGCGCCAGCGCCTCCGGCCAGTCCACCCGCTCGGGCTGCGGCCTGGGAGCACGGGTGGTGGAGCCGGGGGAGGAGCGCCTCGAGAGGAAGCCCAGGGCCACGATGGTGGCCGCGCTCCCCCCAGCCGCCAGCGCCGACTCCCACAGCTGGCCCTGCTCGGGCACCCCGGCGGTGGTGGTGAAGGCGTACAGGAAGAAGAAGGGTCCCGCTGGGCGCAGCTGCAGCCGGTCCGAGACGACGGACAGCACGGCGGCCTCGACGACGGCTGCGAACGTCACAGCCCAGGGGCCGAGCCCGGCGCTGGCCGAGGCCGCCCCGGCGATGACGCTGCCGCTCATGAGCGCCCCTGCGATCGCCAGGTGCTGGAAGCGCAGGCGCGGTGCATCCGCGCGTCCGAACACACCCGTGAGCGATCCGAAGATCACGTGCACGCACAGATCCAGTCGCCCGAGCAGGACGACGGCCAGAAGGGGCAGCGCGATGCCGATCCCGACGCGCGCGGCAGGCCCGCGGTGACCGCGCCCGGAGGGGACATGGAGGAAGTCCTGGAGGTGGCTCTTCACGATCACGCGAAGGAGCGGACCATGAAGATCTCGGCGCAGCGGGTGCCGTCGCCGATGCCGCGCAGCAGGTCCTCGAGCACTTCCCTCGCGGGTGGGTCGGTCCAGCCGAGGGCTGCGCCGTCGCTGACGAGGCCGCCGATCATGCGGGTGAGGGACTCCAGCACCGGGTCGGTCAGGTCGTCGGCGGTGGCGCGGTGCAGTTCGAGCATGACGAAGAGTCTACGAAGATCCGGACGGCGTCCCGTCGCCGTGTTCTGTGGGAGCCGGAGGCGAGGCGCTGTCGTCGGGTCCCGACGAGCAAGTCCTCGGACGCACCGGGCCCCGCCGATCGCTGGGGATCGGCGGGGCCCGGTCGGGACGGATCGAGGATCAGTCCAGGTGGCGCTCGTCGGGGCCGTTGTAGGCCGACAGCGGACGGATCAGCGAGTTCGCGGCACGCTGCTCCATGATGTGCGCGGTCCAGCCGGTGAGGCGGGCGCACACGAACAGCGGGGTGAACGTGGGAATGTCGAAGCCCATGAGCCAGTACGTGGGCCCGGCCGGGTAGTCCAGGTTGGGCTTGATCTGCTTGGCCTCGTCCATGGACCGGGCCAGGCCGTTGTAGAGGCCCAGGATCTCGCGGCGGTCGTAGTGATCGAGCATGCGGAACAGGGCGTCCTGCATGGTCGGCACGCGCGAGTCGCCGTTCTTGTACACGCGGTGGCCGAAGCCCATGACCTTCTTCTTCTCGGCCAGGGCCTGGTCCATCCACTCCTTGGCCCGCTTCTCGGCGTCTTCCTCCGACTCGTCGTTGCGGATGCCGAGCTCCTGGAAGGTGTGCATGACGGCCTCGTTGGCGCCGCCGTGCAGCGGGCCCTTGAGCGCGCCGACCGCACCGACCACGGCGCTGTGCAGGTCCGCCAGCGTGGAGGTGATCACGCGCGCCGTGAAGGTCGAGGCGTTGAAGGAGTGCTCGGCGTACAGGATCATCGACACGTTGAAGGCGTCGACGACCTCCGGATCGGCCTCCTCGCCGAAGGCCATCCACAGCAGGTTCTCGCTGTAGCTGAGGTCATCGCGGGCGGAGATCGGGCCCTTGCCGTGGCGGCGGCGCTGGTCGTAGCAGACCACCGCGGGCATGGCCGCGAACAGCGCCTTGGACTTCTCCAGCTCCGCCTCGGGGGAGGCGTCCTCGGCCTTGGGGTGCTGGGCGCCCAGGACGGAGACCGCGGTGCGGCACACGTCCATGGGGTGGCAGTCCGTGGGCAGGGCGTCGATCACGGCCTTGAGCTCGGGGCTCAGGTCGCGGTGCGCCCGCTCGAACTCCTCGAACTCCGTCAGCTCCTGCGCGGTGGGCAGCTCGCCGTTCCACAGCAGCAGCGCGACCTCCTCGATCGTGCGCGAGGCCGCCAGCTCCTGGACGGGATAGCCGCGGTAGAGCAGGGAGTTGGACTCGGGGTTGACCTTCGAGACCGCCGTGACGTCGGCGACGACGCCGGCCAGGCCCTTGTGGACCTCGGGCTCCTGGGTGGACTGATCTGCAGTGCTCATCACTTGCCTCCTGGTACGTCGAATGCGAAGACCTGGCTGTCGAACTGGTTGTAGCCGTCGTAGTCGACGGTCTCGTACAGACGCGCTCGCGTCTGCATCTGGGGCACAGCGGCCTGCTGGGTGCCGTCCTGCCGGATGGTGTCGAGCAGGCGCTCGACCGCACCCATGGCTGCGCGCTGTGCGGAGACGGGGTAGATGACCATGGAGACCCCGGCGTCCTGCAGCTGCTGGACCGTGAACAGCTCGGACTTGCCGAACTCCGTCATGTTCGCCAGCATCGGCACGTCGAGTGCTGCGGCGACGGCCTCGAACTCGGAGAGGTCCTTCATCGCCTCCGGGAAGATCGCGTCCGCACCGGCCTCGACCAGCGCCTGGGCACGCTCGATCGTGGCCTCGAGGGTGTCCACTGCGCGGATGTCGGTGCGGGCCATGAGCACGAAATCCGGATCGCGCCGTGCCTTGGCGGCGGCCTGCAGTCTCTGCACGGCGGTGTCCTGGTCCACGACGGCCTTGCCGTCCAGGTGCCCGCAGCGCTTGGGGTTGACCTGGTCCTCCAGGTGGCACCCGGACAGCCCGGCGTTCTCGAGCTCCTGGATGGTGCGGGCTACGTTCATGGCCTCGCCGAACCCGGTGTCGGCGTCGATCAGGGTGGGCAGGTCCGTGGTGCGGGCGATCTGCCCGCCGCGGGTCGCCACCTCGGTGAGCGTGGTCAGCCCGATGTCCGGAAGGCCGAGTTCGTTGGCCAGGACGCCGCCGGAGATGTAGACGCCGTCGAAGCCCTTCTCCTGGATCATCGACGTGGCCAGCGGCGTGAACGTGCCGGGGAACTGGACGCAGCGGTCCTCGGCGAGCAGCTCGCGGAAGCGCTTGCGCTTCTGCTGGGCGGTGACGTGGGAGTACAGCATCAGAAGATCCCCTCGGGTCCGGTGGCCAGGTCGACGGAGGCCAGGATGTTCAGCGCGCCGAGATCGCCCGCCTCCAGGCTGGGCAGCTCCTCGGCCGCCTGGATGAAGCGCTCGAGCTCGGATTCCGCCACGACGCCCTCGGCCAGCGAGCGAAGCTTGGTCAGGTACTGCTCGCGGGCGAACGGACGGGCGCCGAGCGGGTGGGCGTCCGCCACGGCGATCTCCTCGACGATCCGGGTGCCGTCGGTGAGGGTGATCTCCGCACGGCCGCCGAAGGCCTTCTCGGAGATGTCCAGGGAGTGGTAGCGGCGGGTCCACTCCGGATCCTCCTGCGTGGTGACCTTGTTCCACAGGGCGACCGTCTCCGGACGGCCCGCGCGCTCCGGGGCGTAGGAGGCCGAGTGGTTCCATTCGCCGTCCTGCAGCGCCACGGTGAAGATGTACGGGATCGAGTGATCCAGGGTCTCGCGAGAGGCCTTGGGGTCGTACTTCTGCGGATCGTTGGCGCCGGAGCCGATGACGTAGTGGGTGTGGTGCGACGTGTGCAGCACGATCGAGTCGACGTTGTCCGCGTTCGTGATCTCCGGGTGCTCGGAGTGCAGGCGCCGCGCCAGGTCGATCCAGGCCTGGGCCTGGTACTCGGCGGAGTGCTCCTTGGTATAGGTGTCCAGGATGGCGCGCTTGGCCTCGCTCGGGCCCGGCAGCGGGACCTCGTAGGAGGCGTCCTTGCCGTCCAGCAGCCAGGCGATCACGCCGTCCTCGCCCTCCCAGATGGGAGTGGGGGAAGTCTGCCCGCGCATGGCGCGATCGACGGCCTCCACGGCCATCTTGCCGGCGAAGGCCGGGGCGTGGGCCTTCCAGGTGGAGATCTCGCCCTTGCGGGACTGGCGGGTGGCCGTGGTGGTGTGCAGGGCCTGGCCGATCGCGTGGAAGATCACGGACGGGTCCAGGTGCAGCAGCGTGCCGATGCCGGCTGCCGCGGAGGGGCCCAGGTGGGCCACGTGGTCGATCTTGTGGGCGTGCAGGCAGATGGCCTTGGTCAGATCGACCTGGATCTCGTAGCCGGTGGCGATGCCGCGGACCAGGTCCGCGCCGCTGGCGCCGGTGTGCTGGGCCACCGCGAGGATCGGCGGGATGTTGTCGCCGGGGTGGGAGTACTCGGCGGCCAGGAAGGTGTCGTGGAAGTCGAGCTCGCGCACGGCCACGCCGTTGGCCCAGGCAGCCCACTCGGGGGAGACCGCGGTGGCCGAGTCCACGCCGAAGACCTGCGCGCCGCGGGCGTCCGAGGCCGGGCGGTGGCGCAGGGCCTGGTCGCGGGCCGAGACGATGGGGGCGCGGTTGATCGAGGCCATGGCGACCGAGGCGTTGTCCAGCACGCGGTTGATCACCATGTCGGTGACCTCGGGGGAGACCTCCACCGGGTCGGCGGCGACCTCGGCGATCTTCCAGGCCAGCTGCTCCTCGCGGGGCAGCTGCGCCGATGACGGGTGGACCTTCACGGTGTGGTTGACGGTCATGACGTCCTCTCTGATGCGGTGGTTTCGGTCTTCTCGAGGGCTGCGCTCAGGGCCTGGTGCAGGTGCAGGCGCACGGCGGCCTCGGCCAGCTGCTCGGAGCCGGAGGCGATGGCCCGGGCGATCGCGGCGTGCTCCTGGGCGGCGCTGACCAGCCGGGACGGGTCGTGGGACGAGAGCCGGCGCACCCGGATGAGCTGGGTGCGCACGGTCTCCAGGGCGGTGACGAGCCAGGGGTTGGCCGCGGCGTCGTCGATCATCTGGTCCATGCGGGCGACGAGCTCGTAGTACTCGTCCGGGATGGGGTCTTGGTCCAGCTGGATCGAGATGCCCTGCAGCTGCTCGGCCAGATGCACGAAGTCGCCCGGCGTGCAGCGCACCGCCGCCAGGCGAGCGGCCTTGACCTCGAGGGCCTCGCGGAGCTCGAACAGCGGCTCGATGTCCGCGGCGCTGATCCGGCTGACCGCCGTGCCGCGGCCTCCGATCTGCTCGGCCAGGCCGTCGGCGGCCAGCAGGCCCAGGGCCTCGCGCACCGGCGTGCGGGAGGTCCCGAAGCGCTCGGAGAGCTCGACTTCCCCCAGGGGTGCCCCGGGGGTGAGATCTCCGTTGAGGATCTCCGTGCGCAGCTGGAGGTGCACGCGCTGACCTGCTCGCATGGTGCTCCTCTCCGCCCGGGGGGCTCGGTGGGCGCCCGACGTGCTCGCGGCGCCTGCTGTGTATACACACCCTGCCACGGACTGTGGTTCCTGTCACGCCGCCGAGCAGGCGATGGGCATCAATGTATACACAGGGGTGGTGCTGAGTGAGCTGAGTCACTACTGTGGCGGACATGGAACCGGGCGGGGCCCGGCGGCGGCGCACCGCGTGCATCGCCTGCGCGGCGCCCCGGACCGGACCGGCCCACGAGCCACGCACAGCACGGACAAGGAGCATCCATGAGCCAGCACAGCGCGGACCAGCCCCGCCCCACCACAACCGCCGAGCGCACGCTGCCCGGCGACGGCACCTACTCCGGGGCGTGGCGGCGCAGCGTCGAGGATCGGGAGGGCTTCTGGCTGGAGGCAGCCCAGGGCATCGACTGGATGACGCCGCCCAGCCGGGCGCTGGATGGTTCCGGCGACCCGATCTTCCGCTGGTTCCCGGAGGCCACGCTCAACACGTGCGCCAATGCGGTGGACCGCCACGTCGCGGCCGGTCGCGGGGATCAGGCGGCCATCATCTACGACTCCGCCGTGCTCGAGTGGCAGGAGACGATCACCTATGCCCAGCTGCAGGACCGGGTGGCGCAGGCCGCCGGGGCCCTGCGGGAGCTGGGCGTGCAGAAGGGCGATCGGGTGCTCATCTACCTCCCGATGATCCCGGAGGCGCTGATCTCCATGCTGGCCTGCGCCCGGCTGGGCGCGGTGCACTCGGTGGTCTTCGGCGGCTTCGCCCCGCGCGAGCTCGCCGTGCGGATCGACGACTGCGCCCCGCGCGCCGTCATCACGGCCTCCGGCGGAGTGGAGCCCAAGCGACGCATCGAGTACCTGCCCTCCGTGGAGGAGGCGGTGCAGATGGCCGAGCATAAGCCGTCTGCGGTGCTGGTGGTCGGGCGTGAGGGCTTCGAGCACGACGTCGCGGGCATGCGCGAGCGCGCGGCCGTCGACGGCCTGGAGTGGGTGGACTGGCAGGAGGCGGTCGAGGCCGCCGAGCCTGCCGAGCCGGTCGAGGTCGCTGCCACCGATCCGCTCTACATCCTCTACACCTCCGGCACGACCGGCAGCCCCAAGGGCGTCGTGCGGGACAACGGCGGCCACGCCGTGGCGCTGAGCTGGTCCATGGCCAACATCTACGACATCGGCCCCGGCGAGGTCATGTGCACCGCCTCGGACGTGGGCTGGGTCGTGGGCCACTCCTACATCGTCTACGCGCCGCTGCTGGCCGGGGCCACGACCGTGCTCTACGAGGGCAAGCCGGTGGGCACCCCGGATGCCGGTGCGTTCTGGCGGCTGGTGGCCGAGCACCGCGTGAAGGCCTTCTTCACCGCCCCCACCGCGCTGCGGGCCATCCGCAGGCAGGACCCCGAGGGCGAGCTGGTGGCCGAGCACGACCTGTCGAGCCTGGACACGCTGTTCGTGGCCGGCGAGCGCCTGGACCCGGAGACCTGGAGCTGGGCGGGCAGGGCGCTGGATATCCCCGTGGTCGATCACTGGTGGCAGACCGAGACCGGCTGGGCCATCACCGGCAACCCGGTGGGCCTGGAGCGGCTGCCGCTGAAGTCCGGCTCCTCCACGGTGCCGATCCCGGGCTACGAGATCGAGATCCTGGATCCGCTGGGCGAGCCGGTGCCACAGGGGGAGGAGGGCAACATCGCCGTGCGCCTGCCGCTGCCGCCGGGCACGCTGGCCACCCTGTGGGGCAGCGACGACCGCTTCCGCAGCGCCTACCTGGAGGCCTTCCCCGGGTACTACGTCACGGGCGACTCCGGGCGGATCGACGAGGACGGCTACGTCTTCGTGATGGGCCGCACCGACGATGTCATCAACGTCTCCGGACACCGGCTCTCCACCGGTGCGCTCGAGCAGGCCCTGGCCCAGCACCCCGCGGTGGCCGAGTGCGCCGTGATCGGCGTGGCCGATGAGCTCAAGGGCCAGCGCCCGTGCGGATACGTGGTGGTCAAGCAGGGCATCGAGACCTCGCAGGAGCAGCTCAGCGAGGAGCTCGTGCAGCTCGTGCGCCGGGAGATCGGCGCGGTCGCCGACCTCAAGCAGATCGCGGTGGTCGAGGCTCTGCCCAAGACCCGCTCCGGGAAGATCCTGCGCAAGACCATGCGCCAGATGGCCGATGGCCAGGAGGCGCCGGTGCCCTCGACCATCGAGGATCCGGCCGTGCTGGAGGCGCTGGAGCCCGTGCTGCGGGGCCGGTGAGTGCGCGGCGGGGCGATCCTGCCGGGCGGATCGCCCCGCCGCTGTCAGTCGCGCGGAGCCGTGCGCTGAGCGCGCAGCTCGCGCTTGAGCAGCTTGCCGGACTGGTTGCGCGGCAGCTCGGCCACGCACTCCACGTGCTTGGGCACCTTGTAGTCGGCCAGGCGCTCGCGGGCGTGCCGGCGGACCGTCTCCGCGGTGAGCTGCTGGTCGGGATGCACTACGATCACCGCCGTGATGGCCTCGCCCCAGCGCTCGTCGGGCGGCATGGCCACCAGCGGCCGGTCCTCGGCGCAGAGGTCCAGGGCGATGATGGCCGAGAGGTATTCGGCGACCAGCGCCCGGTGGGTCATCATGGCGCCCCTGGGGGCCGAGGTGGTCCCGGAGGTGTAGAGCACCTGCGCCAGGTCCTCCGGCGCGATCTCGACCGACGGCGCCTCCTCGCCGAGGGAGGCCTCCGAAGCCGTCTCGAGCACCGAGGCCTCCCGCTGCTCGTCGGCGGGCAGCAGGGGCCACACGGCCAGCGCCTCCGCGCCGCGCTCGCGGGTCAGATCGGCTGCCGTTTCCTCGGCCAGGCCCAGCAGGGCGGGATCCGCGGCGATCAGGGCGACGTCCGCATCGCGCAGGATGTGGCGCAGCTCCTCGCCCTTGAGGGCGAAGTTCACCGGCACGTGCACCGCGGCCATGGACGCGCAGGCCAGGAAGAGGATCGCGAAGGCGTCGTAGTTCGCGCCGAAGGCGGCAACCCGATCGCCCGGTGAGATCCCGGATCGTGTCTCCGGCCGGGGGCTGCCCGAGGGGAGGGGTGATGCACTCCGGGGCCGTGGTGCCGTCCATGCTGAAGTCCTCCCTCGGTGCGGCCTGCCGCACGCCCTCGAGGTGGTGTGCGCCACCGGCTATCCGGGCGTGCGATCGACCACCAGGGAGTCTTCGCTCCTTCGGTGCCACGGGTGCCGTCGAACGGGGCCCTCAATCGCCGCAGGACCGATACTCCATCTCGGGTCGGCCCACCGTGCCGCGGCGTGCCCGGCGCTGTGCGCGGTCGACCTCGGTCAGGTGCTCCAGATAGCGCCGAGCCGTCACGCGGGAGATGCCCGTCCGCGCCGCGACCTCGGCCGCCGACTGCCACGGCAGTGCCGCCAGCTCCTGGGCCACGCGCTCCAGCGTCTCAGGGGACAGGCCCTTGGGGCTGCCCGAGGCTGCGAATGGCCGAAGCCCATCGAGTGCTCGATCGATCGCCTCCTGATCGAGCGGCTGCTCTCCCCGCAGACTGGTGCGGTACTGCTGATAGGCGGCCAGGCGATGCAGCAGCTGCTCGCGGGTGAAGGGCTTCACGAGGTAGCCGACGACTCCGAGCGAGGCAGCTGCTCGAACCGTCTCCACATCCCTGTGGGCTGTCACCGCGAGGATGTCCACGTCCTCTCCGGCGGCGCGCAGCCGGCGTGCGACGTCGATGCCGGTGGCGTCGGGGAGATTCACATCCAGCAGCAGAAGGTCCGCGGGGCGGCCTTCGCGACGCAGCGAACTCACGGCTCGCAGGGCTTCTGCGGCTGTGGCCGCACTGCCCGCCGCCTCGAATCCCGGTACCTGCTGAACGAACCGCAGGTGCGCGTCCCGGGTCAGCGGCTCGTCTTCCACGACGACCACCCGCAGCTCTCTGCTCATGATCGAACCTCCTTCGAGACCAGGGGGAAGCTGAGCACGAAGGCCGTGCCGCCGTCGTCGATCACCTCGATCGCACCGCGATGGCGGTGGACGATCTCGCTCACGAGTGCAAGTCCCACACCGTGGCCGCCCACGGTGTCCGAATACTTCGTGGAGGCGCCGCGCTGGAAGATCCGCTCCCGCACCGACGCCTCGATGCCCGGCCCCGAATCCGCGACGCTGAGGATCGCGGCGCCGTCATCATCGTGCGCGATCTCGACTTCCACCAGCGGCCCTTCGGCACCGGATGCGGCGACGGCTGCTTCGATTGCGTTGTCGATGAGATTGCCCACGACGGTCACGGTCTCCGATGCACTCAGCGGAAGTCCGGGGGCTCCGTCCGCCACATGGACCTCCAGTCGGACTCCGCGCTCCTGGGCCGCGGAGGCCTTGCCCAGCAGCAGGGCCGTGAGCACGGGATCCTCGATCCCTGCCCCGACGTCCCCGGCCAGACTCAAGGTCCGCTGCTGATCCGCGGCGGCGAAGCGCCTCGCCTGCTCGGACTCGCCGAGCTCCAGCAGTGCGACGATCGTGTGCATCCGGTTCGCGTGCTCGTGGGTCTGCGAGCGCAGCGCCTGGGCCATCGTGGTGGTCGCACGCAGCTGGCCGGACAGCCGGGTGAGCTCGGTGTGATCGCGCAGGATCGCGACCATTCCGGTCGAGGGCTCCGACGCGCGCAGCAGGGAGACGATCAGGGTGCGCTCGCCGTGCATGATCCACTGCTCGCGGACCTCCTGCTGCCCGGTGAGCAGGTCCTGCAGCTGCGGGGGCAGACTCGCTTCCTCCAGGGGGATGCCTCGACGACGTCGCCGATCGGCCCATCGGTAGACAAGGCTGCGCCCGTCCGGCTGCTGGAGGGCTTCCAGGGCAGGCTCGGTCAGGCCCAGCAGCTCACGAGCTCGAGCGTTGGCGAGCATGAGTCTGCCGTCCTCGATCAGCAGAAGGCCCTGGGCCGCCTGCTCGAGCACGGCGTCCTGAACCGAGACGGCCTCGGCCAGCTCCTCCGGAGTCCGTCCCCCGGTGCGCTGGGAGAGGTAGCGGGCCAGGGGAAGATGGGCCGCAGCCCCGGCTGCGAGCAGCGCCAGCGCCATCCCGAGCAGCAACGGGGCCTCGGCCCAGACCTCGTCGGCGGTGTGCTCGACCAGCACCCCCGTGGAGACCAGAGCGACGATCTCTCCGTCCTCGTCGCGCACCGGCGCGGTGGTGCGGGCCGACAGGCCGAGCTGCCCCTGTTCCGTCGAGGTCCTGACCTGCCCGCTGCGCGCTTCCTCGATCGAGCCGCGGAATCGCTGCCCGATCATCTCCGGCCGAGGGTGGGTCCATCGGATGCCCTCTGGCGACATGATGGTGATCCAGTCGAGCTCGGTGCTGCGCACGAGGTCATCCGCCAGGGGCTGCAGCTGGGCGTGGGGGTCGTCAGCACCCGACTGCTCGATCACGAACGGATCGTCAGCCAGGGCTATGGACATGGTGCGGCTGATCTCGCGGGCTCGCTCGTCAGCATCCTGGGCGGCTCGGTGGATGAGCACGGCGCCGAAGACGGCTGCTAGGACAAGGACCAGCAGCAGCTGCAGGACCAGGATGCGGCGGGCCAGGGACATAGGAGCTCCTCGTGCGGATCGGGGTGTCCGGAAGTCTCCCACCTCGCTGACCGCTTGTGGTCCCGCTCACGACCACAACGACCACAACGAGACGTGCATCACAGATCCCGTCAAGCTGGTTGCGGCGCCGAGCGAGGCGCAGCACCGCCCACCGCCGGCATCGTCCGGCGTCGCATCGTTCAGGAGCAGCACATGGCAGCAGCCGAGCAGCCGGGCCCGACGTCGTCGACAGCGCCCCGGAAGAAGAAGGACCGCACGCACACCCTCTACATCGCCGTGATCATCGCTGTGGTCGCCGGTGCCGTCCTGGGACTGGTCGCTCCGGAGGTCGGAGTGGCGCTGAAGCCCGTCGGCACCGGGTTCATCGCGCTGATCAAGATGATGATCGCTCCGGTCATCTTCTGCACGATCGTGCTGGGCGTCGGCTCGATCGCCAAGGCGGCCACGGTCGGCAAGGTCGGGGGCATGGCTCTGGCCTACTTCATCGCCATGTCGACCTTCGCCCTGGCCATCGGCCTGGTGGTGGGCAACATCGTCCAGCCCGGCTCCGGCCTGGACATGAGCAACGCGACGTACGAGGTCCCCGCCGACGCTTCCCATGGCGCCGGTGCCGAGGAGGGGACCGTCGGGTTCCTCCTGGCGATCATCCCCACCACGCTGGTGTCATCGTTGACCTCCGGCAACATCCTGCAGACCCTGTTCGTCGCACTGCTCGTGGGCTTCGCGCTGCAGGCGATGGGAGAATCCGGTCGGCCCGTGCTCAAGGCGGTGACCTACATCCAGGCCGTCGTGTTCCGACTGCTGATGATGGTCATGTGGCTGGCACCGCTCGGCGCGTTCGGCGCGATCGCAGCCGTGGTGGGCGCCACCGGCGTGCAGGCCATCACGTCGATGCTGGTGCTGATGCTCGCGTTCTACATCACCTGCGCTCTTTTCATCATCGTGATCCTCGGCCTGATGCTGAAGATCGTGACCGGGGTGAACATCTTCTCGCTCATGAAGTACCTGGCCCGCGAGTACCTGCTGATCTTCTCGACCTCGTCGTCCGAGGCGGCACTGCCGCGGCTGATCGCCAAGATGGAGCACCTGGGTGTCTCCAAGCCGGTCGTGGGCGTCGTTGTGCCCACCGGCTACTCGTTCAATCTCGACGGCACGGCCATCTACCTGACCATGGGTGCCCTGTTCGTGGCCGATGCCATGGGCACTCCGCTGGCACTGGGCGAGCAGATCACCCTGCTGCTGTTCATGATCATCGCCTCGAAGGGCGCGGCCGGCGTCTCCGGTGCGGGCATCGCCACCCTGGCGGCCGGCCTGCAGTCGCACCGTCCTGATCTCGTCGACGGCGTGGGGCTGATCGTGGGCATCGACCGGTTCATGTCCGAGGCTCGTGCGCTGACCAACTTCTCCGGCAATGCCGTGGCCACGCTGGTGCTGGGCACCTGGGTCCGTGAGATCGACCGGGACCGGGTGAGCCAGGTGCTGTCCGGGAAGCTGCCCTTCGACGAGGCGCAGATGGCTGTGGACCCGCACGCCTCGCCGACCGCCCCCGAGCAGGCACTCGAGGGCCACGAGCAGTCGAAGCTCGCCTGAGGTTCCGGCAGGCACTGCATGCGCCGCCTGGCCCTTGCCGCGGAAGCGCTCGGCCAGGCGGCGCGTCCATGCAGGTCCCGCCCCGCGGCGGTAGGGTGACTGGCCAGAGAAGGCGGGCGCGCGTCGGCGCGGCTCGCACGCCGTCCCCAGACCAGGAGTGGTTCCCACAGTGAGCAGCAAGAACGAGGATCGGTTCCCCGAGCTCGGCGACGCCGAGACCGACAAGGTCGGCCCCACCGGGCGCCCGCTGCGTCGCTTCCCGAACCCGCCCGAGCTCGACTCGCATGGGCCGGCGCGGATCATCGCGATGGTCAACCAGAAGGGCGGCGTGGGCAAGACGACGTCGACCATCAACCTGGGCGCGGCCCTGGCCGAGACCGGGCGCAAGGTCCTCATGGTGGACTTCGATCCGCAGGGCGCGCTGTCGGCGGGCTTCGGCGCGAACCCCCACGAGCTCGACCAGACCATCTACAACGTGATGATGGAGCGCGGGGTCGACCCCTGGGACGTGATCCTGGAGACCGAGACCGAGGGCATCGACCTCATGCCCGCCAACATCGACCTCTCGGCCGCCGAGGTCCAGCTGGTCTCAGAGGTGGCCCGCGAGCAGGTCCTGGCCTCGGCGCTGCGCAAGGTCGAGGACCACTACGACGTCATCCTCATCGACTGCCAGCCCTCGCTCGGGCTGCTGACCGTCAACGCGCTGACCGCCGCCCACGGCGTGATCATCCCGCTGATCTGCGAGTTCTTCGCCCTGCGCGCGGTGGCCCTGCTGGTGGACTCGATCGAGAAGGTCCAGGACCGGCTGAACCCCAAGCTGCAGATCGACGGCGTCCTGGCCACCATGTTCGACTCCCGCACCCTGCATTCGCGCGAGGTGCTGGACCGGATCGTGGAGGCCTTCGGCGACAAGGTCTTCGACACCGTCATCAAGCGCACCGTGAAGTTCCCGGACGCCACGGTCGCCGCCGAGCCGATCACGTCGTTCGCGACCAACCACGCGGGCGCGGATGCCTACCGCCAGCTGGCCCGGGAGCTGATCTCGCGCGGCGGCGCTCCGTGATTCGCGCATGAGCGCACTCGTCCCGGAGATCGAGTCCTCGGGCCTGGCCGGGTCCGAGGGCGGCTTCGCGGTCGAGCTCGAGAACTTCGCCGGGCCGTTCGAGGTCCTGCTGGGGCTGATCGGCAAGCACGAGCTCGACATCACCACGGTCTCGCTGTCGATGGTCACCGACGAGTTCCTGGACTACGTCCGCGCCCTGCGCGAGACGAACTCGCTGGCGGCCCTGGACGCCGCCAGCGAGTTCCTGGTCGTGGCCGCCACGCTGCTGGATCTGAAGGCGGCCCGGCTGCTGCCGCGCGGCGAGGTCGACGACGAGGCCGACCTGGCCGTGCTGGAGGCCCGCGACCTCCTCTTCGCCCGGCTGCTGCAGTACAAGGCGTTCAAGGACATGTCCCGGCTCATGGCCCAGACCATGCGCACCGAGTCCGCCCGCCAGGCCCGCTCCGTGCCGCTGGAGCCGCAGTTCGCGAAGCTCATGCCCGAGCTGATCTGGCGCACCACCCCCGAGGAGTTCGCCCAGATCGCGATCCGGGCGCTCACGCCCAAGGAGGCCGCGCCCACCGAGGTCGGCGTGGATCACCTCCACGGCTCCGAGGTCACCGTGCGCGAGGAGGCCGATCAGCTGCGCCTGATGCTCGCCGACGGCCAGGAGCACGCCTTCGCCGAGCTGATCGCCGACGCCGAGACGGTGCTGGTGGTCGTCGTGCGCTTCCTGTCGGTCCTGGAGCTGTTCCGCGACCGCGCGATCGACGTCCGCCAGGACGAGCCGCTGGCCGATGTCTGGATCACCTGGACCGCCCCCGAGGACTGGAGCCCCGAGCGGCTCTCCGACGAGCACGACGTCCCCGCCCCGACCGATCCCGCCGCCGAGGGCCCCGCGGCACAAGGCACGGCCCCATGACTGAGCAGCACGAGCCCGCCCCCGACGGCAGCGCGGACGAGGCGGCCGCGTCGTCCCCGGCGCAGGAGATCTCCGCCGGCGTCGTCGACGTCGACACCCTGCCCGGGGGACTGGCCGCCGCGATCGAGGCCGTGCTCATGGTCGCCGAGCGCCCCGTCTCCGAGTTCGACCTGGCCGAGGTCCTCAGTCAGCCCGTCGACGAGATCCGCGCGACCCTGGATTCGCTGCGCGCCGAGTACGACGGCCTCACCGGCGATGACGACGACCCGGCCGTGCCGCGCGGTTTCGAGCTGCGGAAGGTGGGCGGGGGCTGGCGCTTCTACTCGCGCGCGGAGTTCGCCCCGGTGGTGCAGGCCTTCGTGCTCGAGGGACAGACCTCGCGGCTGTCGCAGGCCGCGATGGAGACCCTGGCCGTGATCGCCTATCGCCAGCCGGTCAGCCGGGCGCGCGTCTCGGCGATCCGCGGCGTGAACGTCGACGGCGTGGTGCGCACCCTGGTGGCCCGCGGGCTCGTGCAGGAGATGGAGCGCGATCCGCTGACCGGCGCGCTGCTCTACGGCACCACCCCGTATTTCCTGGAGAAGCTCGGCCTGGACTCGATCTCCGAGCTGCCGCAGATCTCGCCGTACCTGCCCGGCGTCGAGGACGTCGGCGACTACGACGGCTGAGCCGCCGCCCCTCGCGGCTGAGGGGTGTTGCCAAGCGGCGGGCTCCCTGCGCCGCGCGTGATCCCGGGTACTGCGCCGGCGGGTGCTCAGCGGATAGGATGGCCTGTCGTCCGCGCGGGAATCCCCGCACATCACGCCGACCGGCACAGCGGGACCCGAACGAGGGTCCGCACCGATCGAGCGACGACGACCGCCGACCGACGCCCGCCCTCGCGGCGGCTCGGTGCGTGCTGAGCCGACTCCCACAGGACGTCAGGCCCGGCACGCGAACGATCCCGGCGCTGCCGCTGCCCAGCATGCGAGTCAGCGTCGTGCCCGGCGGCACCGACAGACCACCACAGACCTGCAAAGGACAGTGCGACATGGCTGAGAACCATTCGAACTCCCGGGGCAAGCGCCCCTCCCAGAGCCGCGGCAGCGGCCCGTCCCGCCCCGGCAAGGGCTCGGGCGGCCGCTCCGGCGCACCGGGACGCTCCGGCGGCCCCGGCAAGGGCCCGAAGAGCGGCCCCAAGACCGGCCCCAAGGGCGCCGGCCCCCGCGGTGCAGCAGCCGGAGGCCCCAAGGGCCGTCCCGGCAAGCCCGCCACCAAGGCGAATGCCGTCGGCCCCAAGGCGCCCAAGGGCCAGAAGGGCCCCAAGCCCTTCGCCAAGTCGGAGCGCTACGAGCGCAAGATGCCGGACAAGGTGGCGATCTACGGACCGCACCGCCGTCGTCGTCCCAAGAACCCGCCGGTGGACCGCCTGGAGGTCCACGACTCCGAGGGCGTGCGCCTGCAGAAGCTGCTGGCCAACGCCGGAGTCGCCTCGCGGCGGGTGTGCGAGGAGATGATCGCCGAGGGCCGCGTGACGGTCGACGGCCAGAAGGTCACCGAACTCGGCGTGCGCGTGGACCCCAAGACCGTGGAGATCACGGTCGACGGGCTGCCCATCCAGCTCGATGACAAGCTCGTCTACTTCGCCTTCAACAAGCCCGAGGGCGTCGTGTCCTCGATGGAGGACCAGGAGGGGCGTCCGTGCATCTCGGACTTCCTCACCTCCTCCAAGCACCTCCAGCACCGCGTCTTCCACGTGGGCCGCCTGGACTCGGAGACCGAGGGCCTGCTGCTGCTGACCAACGACGGCGAGCTCACCAACCGCCTGACCCACCCCTCCTACGAGGTGCCCAAGACCTACCTGGTGCAGGTGCGCGGGCCCATGGAGAAGGGCATCGGCGACATCATGAAGGCCGGCGTGGAGCTCGAGGACGGCGTGGCCAAGGTGGACGAGTTCCGCCTGGTCGACTCCGTGCCCGGCCACATCCTGGTCGAGGTCGTGCTGCACTCGGGCCGCAACCGCATCATCCGCCGCCTCTTCGACGCCGTGGGCTACCCCGTGGAGCGCCTGGTGCGCACCCAGGTGGGCCCCATCCGCATCGGCGATCAGAAGCAGGGCGTGGTGCGCGATCTGTCCAACACCGAGGTCGGGCACCTGCTGGCCTCCGTGGGCCTGGAAGGCTGAGGGTGGCCGCTGAGACCGCTGCCGAGGGGCCCGTGCTGATCATCGGCGCGGGCCTGCTCGGCGCCTCGGTGGGCCTAGGCCTGCGGCATCTGGGTGTGTCCACCTGGCTGCGGGATGCCTCCCCGACCGCCGAGGCCATCGGCGCGGACATCGGCGCCGGCAGCTCCGAGCGCCTGGCCCTGGCTGCGGGAGAGACCGTCCCCGAGCCGAGCCTGATCGTGGTCGCCACGCCTCCGGACGTCGTCGTGGAGACCGTGGCGCAGACCCTGGCGGAGCACCCGCAGGCGATCGTCACGGACGTGGCCTCGGTCAAGTCCGCGATCCAGGAGGGTCTGCGCGCACGCGGTGCGGATCTGCGCCGCTACGTGGGCTCCCACCCCATGGCCGGGCGCGAGCGCTCCGGGCCGGTGGCCGCGCGCGGCGAGCTGTTCACGACCATGCCGTGGGTGCTGTGCGCAGCGCCGGAGACCGATCCGGCGGCCGTGAAGCGCGTGCGCTCGCTGGCACAGGACCTGGGCGCGCACATCACGGAGCTGGAGGCGGATGAGCACGACGCCGCCGTGGCCCTGATCTCGCACGTCCCCCAGGTGATGTCCTCGCTGCTGGCCTCGCGCCTGCAGGACACGCCGCTGCACCATCTGTCCCTGGCGGGGCAGGGGCTGCGCGACACCACGCGCATCGCCGCCTCCGATCCGGGGCTGTGGGTGCAGATCCTCTCGGCCAATGCCGGCTCGATCGTGCCGTCGCTGCACGGCGTGCGCGAGGACCTGGACCGGCTGATCTCCACGCTGGAGGAGCCCACGGGCCCCGGCGCGCGCCTGGACATGGCCGAGCTGATCGCCGAGGGCAATGCGGGTCAGGCCCGGATCCCGGGCAAGCATGGCGGAGCCCCCAAGGCCTTCGCCCAGCTCACCGTCCTGGTGGATGACAAGCCCGGCAAGCTGGGCGAGCTGTTCAGCGCGGTCGGCGAGACCGGGATCAACCTGGAAGACTTGCGCCTGGAGCACTCCCTGGGCCGGCGCGTCGGCCTGGCGGAGATCTCCGTGGACCCGAACCGTCGGGACGAATTGGTGGAGGCGCTCGAGCAGCGCGGATGGAAGGTGGTCCAGTGACCGAGCACAGCACCCAGGCCGTGGTGGCCATCGACGGACCCTCCGGGTCCGGCAAGTCCACGGTCTCCAAGGAGATCGCCCGCCGGCTGGACCTGGGCTACCTGGACACCGGTGCCATGTACCGCGCCGTGGCCTGGTGGGCCGTGCACTGCGGCATCGACCTGGGCGACGGCGATGCCGTGGTGGAAGCCGCCCGCACCGCACCGATCGAGGTCTCGACCGATCCCGATCAGCAGCAGGTCCGCGTGGACGGCCAGGACGTCACCGCGGCCATCCGCTCGACCGAAGTGACCGGCGCGGTCTCCTCGGTCTCCACCGTTCCGGAGGCGCGCGAGATCCTGGTCCAGCGCCAGCGCGAGATGATCGAGGCCTCCGGCCGACGGATCGTGGCCGAGGGCCGCGACATCACCACCGTGGTGGCCCCCGACGCCGACGTCCGCGTGCTGCTCACCGCCTCCGAGGCGGCCCGGCTCTCCCGCCGAGGCGCGCAGCTGGGCTCCTCGCAGTCCAAGGAGGCTCTGGCCGCGCAGGTCACCGGCCGCGATGCCAAGGACTCCAAGCTGGTGAACTTCACCGACGCCGCCGACGGCGTCACGCACCTGGACTCCTCGGAGCTGAGCATCGAGCAGACCGTCACCGCCGTGATGGACCTGGTCCTGCGCGCGGTCCCCGAGCTCGCCTGAAGCTCCCGCAAACTTTTCCCAGATACCTCAGAAGGAGGGGCTCCGATGCCCGAGACCCCCGAGAACACGAACCACGACTCCGAGTGGTCCGGCCCCGGACCCGAGGGCGCACCGCAGCGCCCGCATGATCAGTACGAGGAGAAGATCCTCGGCGGCGGCGATCAGGACATCTCGGAGCGCCTGGCCGCGATCGACGACGAGGAGGCCGAGCTTCGTGCCGAGGCCCTGCGCGAGGGCCTGGAGGACTACGACCTCGACGAGGAGGACCTGGCCCTGCTCGCAGAGTGGGCCGGCGACGACGTCGCGGACCTGTACCGCAAGCCGGCCCCGGTGGTCGCCGTGGTCGGTCGCCCGAACGTCGGCAAGTCCACGCTGGTCAACCGCGTGATCGGCCGCCGCGAGGCCGTCGTGGAGGACGTCCCAGGCGTGACCCGCGACCGTGTGCGGTATTCCGCCGAGTGGATGGACCGGCCCTTCACCATGGTCGACACCGGCGGCTGGGAGGCCGATGCCTCCGGCATCGATCACTCCGTGGCCGAGCAGGCCGAGCTGGCCGTGGAGCAGGCCGACGCCGTGCTGCTGGTCCTGGACACCACCGTGGGCGTGACCGCCACCGACGAGGCCATCGTGGGCATGCTGCGCCGGGCCAATAAGCCCGTGATCGTGGTGGCCAACAAGGCGGATTCGCAGGCCATGGAGCTGGAGGCCACCGCGCTGTGGTCGCTGGGCATGGGGGAGCCGTTCCCGGTCTCCGCCCTGCACGGCAAGGGTGCCGCGGATCTGCTGGACGCACTGTTCGAGATCCTGCCCGAGTTCTCCGAGGTGGCCGAGCCCGAGCTGGTCGGCGGACCGCGCCGCGTGGCACTCGTGGGCCGCCCCAACGTGGGCAAGTCCTCGATGCTCAACAAGCTGGCCGGTTCCGAGCGCGTGGTCGTCAACGAGCTGGCGGGCACCACCCGCGATCCCGTGGACGAGAACATCGAGCTCGGCGGGAAGACCTGGCGGTTCGTGGACACGGCGGGCATCCGTCGTCGTCAGCACATGGCCAAGGGCGCGGAGTACTACGCCTCGCTGCGCACGCAGTCGGCGATCGAGCGCGCCGAGGTCGCGCTGATCCTGCTGGCGGTCGATGAGCCGCTTGCCGAGCAGGACGTGCGGATCGTGCAGACCTCGATCGACTCGGGCCGTGCGATCGTGCTGGCCTTCAACAAGTGGGACCTGCTCGACGAGGAGCGCCGGTACTACCTGGAGCGCGAGATCGAGAAGGACCTGGCGCACGTGGCCTGGGCCCCGCGCGTGAACGTCTCGGCCAAGACCGGCTGGCACAAGGACAAGCTGGTCCCCGCCCTGGAGACCGCGCTGGAGTCCTGGGACACCCGCATCCCCACCGGGCGCCTCAACGCGTTCCTGGGCGAGCTCGTGGCCGCGCACCCGCACCCGCTGCGCGGCGGCAAGCAGCCGCGCATCCTGTTCGGCACGCAGGCCTCCACGCGCCCGCCCAAGTTCGTCCTGTTCACCACGGGCTTCTTGGATCCCGGCTATCGACGGTTCATCGCCCGACGGCTGCGCGAGACCTTCGGCTTCGAGGGCACCCCGATCGAGGTGACCATGCGCGTGCGCGAGCGCCGCTCCCGCAAGCGCTGAGCCCCGAACTCTCCACGACGGCCCCGATCCCCTCTGCGCGACAGGGATCGGGGCCGTCGTCGTGCCCGGCGCCCCGACGGCCGCTCGGTGAGTGTCCACGGGGCCTCTGCCGCGGGGCTCAGTGACGGACGCGCCCCCGAAAAATGTGGTCAGACCACATCGAGTGCGTAAGCTGGCCCACAACTGCTAGTACCCCAAAGGGGGCAGCGGCTCGCGTCGCGCTCCCGGAGATGGAGTCTCTGTGTTCTCGAAGATCCTGGTGGCCAACCGCGGTGAGATCGCGGTGCGCGCCTTCCGCGCGGCGTACGAGCTCGGGGCCAAGACAGTGGCCGTGTTCCCCTACGAGGATCGCAACTCGATCCACCGGCAGAAGGCCGATGAGGCCTACCGGATCGGGGAGGAGGGCCACCCGGTCAAGGCGTACCTGGACGTGGGCGAGATCATCCGCGTGGCGCTGGAGTGCGGCGCGGATGCGATCTACCCCGGCTACGGCTTCCTGTCCGAGAATGCCGATCTGGCTCAGAAGTGCGCCGACAACGGCATCACGTTCATCGGCCCCGCAGCAGACGTCCTGAGCCTGGCTGGAGACAAGGTCGCAGCACTCAAGGCCGCCAAGAAGGCCGGGATCCCCACGCTGGCCAGCTCCGAGCCCTCGGACGACAAGCAGCAGCTGCTCGAGTGGGGCAAGGAGATCGGCTTCCCGGTCTTCGTGAAGGCCGTGGCCGGCGGCGGCGGGCGCGGCATGCGTCGCGTGGAGTCCGAGGACAAGCTCGAGGACGCACTCGATGCGGCCATGCGCGAGGCCGGCACCGCGTTCGGCGATCCCACCGTGTTCCTGGAGCAGGCTGTGCTCAAGCCGCGGCACATCGAGGTCCAGGTCCTGGCCGATGCCACGGGCGAGACCGTGCACCTGTTCGAGCGCGACTGCTCGCTGCAGCGCCGCCACCAGAAGGTCATCGAGATGGCGCCCGCGCCGAACCTCGACGAGGACATCCGCCAGGCTCTGCACAAGGACGCCGTCGCGTTCGCGAAGGAGCTGGGATACCTCAACGCCGGCACCGTCGAGTTCCTGGTGGACACCGTGGGCGAGCGGGCCGGGCAGCACGTGTTCATCGAGATGAACCCGCGCATCCAGGTGGAGCACACCGTGACCGAGGAGGTCACGGACGTCGACCTGGTCCAGGCCCAGATGCGCATCGCCGCCGGCGAGACCCTGGAGCAGATCGGCATCCGCCAGAAGGACCTGTACGTCCGCGGCTTCGCCATGCAGTGCCGCATCACCACGGAGGATCCGGCCAATGGGTTCCGCCCGGACGTCGGGAAGGTCTCGGCCTACCGCTCCGCAGGCGGTTCGGGTGTGCGCCTGGACGGCGGCACGATCTACGCCGGTGCGGAGATCTCCCCGCACTTCGACTCCATGCTGGTCAAGCTGACCTGCCGAGGCCGCGACTACCAGACCGCCGTGCACCGCGCCTCGCGCGCGCTCGCCGAGTTCCGCATCCGCGGCGTGGCCACCAACATCCCGTTCCTGCAGTCGGTGCTGCAGGATCCCGAGTTCCTGGATGGGCAGATCACCACCGACTTCATCGAGCGCCACCCGGAGCTGCTCGAGGCCCGCGGCTCCGCCGATCGCGGCACGCGCGCGCTGCAGTACCTGGCAGAGGTCACCGTCAACCAGCCCAACGGCCCGCGCGTGGAGGGCATCGATCCCCGCGAGAAGCTGCCGCGCCACCCCGGCGACAAGACGGAGGAGCCGGACCGCTCGCCGTTCGACGGGCCCTCCGAGGCGCCGTACCCGGAAGGGTGGCGCAACTACCTGCTCGAGCACGGCCCGGAGGAGTTCGCGGCGCACCTGCGCTCCAAGACCTCGGTGGCCGTCACCGACACCACGTTCCGCGACGCCCACCAGTCCCTGCTGGCCACCCGCATCCGCACCCGCGACCTGCTGGCCGCCGCTCCCGCCTACGCGCACACCGTCCCGCAGCTGTTCTCCGTCGAGGCCTGGGGCGGGGCGACCTACGACGTGGCGCTGCGCTTCCTGGGCGAGGACCCCTGGGACCGGCTGGCCCGCCTGCGCGCGGCCATGCCGAACATCCCGATCCAGATGCTGCTGCGCGGGCGCAACACCGTGGGCTACACCCCGTACCCGGTGGAGGTGACCGACGCCTTCGTCAAGGAGGCCGCGGCCACCGGCGTGGACATCTTCCGCATCTTCGATGCCCTCAACGACGTGTCCCAGATGGAGCCGGCGATCAAGGCCGTGCGCGAGACCGGGACCGCCGTGGCCGAGGTGGCACTGTGCTACACCTCCGATCTGCTGGATCCGGACGAGACCGTCTACACGCTGGACTACTACCTGGACCTGGCTCAGCAGTGCGTCGACGCCGGGGCGCACATCCTGGCGATCAAGGACATGGCCGGTCTGCTGCGCCCGGAGGCCGCGCGCCGTCTGGTCACCGCGCTGCGCGAGAAGTTCGACCTCCCCGTGCACCTGCACACCCACGACACCGCCGGCGGGCAGGTGGCCACGCTGCTGGCCGCCGTCGAGGCCGGGGTGGATGCCGTGGACGTCGCCGCAGCCTCGATGGCCGGGACCACGTCTCAGCCGTCGGCCTCGGCCCTGGTGGCCGCGCTGAAGCACACGGAGCGCGAGACCGAACTGTCCCTGGACGCGGTCTTCGACCTGGAGCCGTACTGGGAGATCGTGCGCGGGATCTACTCGCCGTTCGAGTCCGGGCTGGCCGGGCCCACCGGGCGCGTGTACCGCCACGAGATCCCGGGCGGGCAGCTGTCCAACCTGCGCCAGCAGGCGATCGCGCTCGGGCTGGGAGAGAAATTCGAGAAGGTCGAGGACATGTACGCCGCGGCCGACCGGATGCTGGGGCACCTGGTCAAGGTGACGCCGTCGTCCAAGGTCGTGGGCGATCTGGCCCTGCAGCTCGTGGGGATGGACGTGGACCCGGCCGAGTTCGAGGCCAACCCGCAGAGCTTTGACATCCCCGATTCGGTGATCGGCTTCCTCAACGGCGAGCTCGGCACTCCGCCGGCCGGCTGGCCCGAGCCGTTCCGCTCCAAGGCGCTCGAGGGGCGGCACGAGACGCCGGCCGATACTCCGCTGTCGGAGGAGGACCGCGCCGGTCTGCAGTCGGATGATGCCGCTGTGCGCCGCTCGACCCTGAACCGGCTGCTGTTCCCCGGCCCCACCCAGGAGTTCGAGTCGCGTCAGGCGGAGTACGGCGACATGTCCGTGCTGCACACCCGCGACTTCCTCTACGGCCTGCTGCCGGACAAGGAGCACATCGTCTCCCTGGGCCGCGGCGTGCGCCTGCTGGTCACCCTGCAGGCCATCTCCGAGGCCGACGAGAAGGGCATGCGCACCGTCATGGTCACCCTCAACGGGCAGATGCGCATGCTCGAGGTCCGCGACAACTCGGTGGCCACGGACTTCGTGGAGGCCGAGAAGGCGGACAAGTCCAACCCGGGGCACGTGGCTGCGCCCTTCGCGGGTGCGGTGACGCCGACGGTCTCCGAGGGCGACAAGGTCGAGGCCGGCGACAAGATCGCGACGATCGAGGCCATGAAGATGGAGGCCTCGGTCACCACTCCCGTGGGCGGCACCGTCAAGCGCGTGGTCGTCCAGGGGCCGGCGCAGGTCGCCGGCGGGGATCTGGTGGTGGAGATCGAGACGGAGTGATCCTGTAAGAATTGTAATTGGGACGAATGGCTCTCAGTGTCATCTCGGTTTTGAAAGTTTGTCCGTTTTTAGCAATATGGAGCACACTTGGACGCCTTAAGGGTCGCCGGCGATATAATCGGAAATATTGGATGGGGGTGGGTAGTCCCTGTAGTGTCATTTCTTTTCTTAGCAGCCAAGAGAGTGAAAGATCGCTGGAACGGAGGGGAGGGGTCTCCGGAGTCTAGGAAATATTGGGAAAAGAGATTGAATACAGACCTGGGCCGGCTGTCCTCGGTAGAAGATGTCGAAATATCAAGATCACTGATCGAGAGAGCGGTGGTTGCTCAAAATTACCTTAATGCTTTCGGTGCTATTAAGCTAATGGGGGCAGATGGTCGCCGGACAAACTGGGCATATTTTTCATTTTTCCTAGTTTTAGCTCTCATCCTCATGGCGCTCTCTGCTTCGGCGGTGCTCATTGGTTTCGCGATTTTTTGTATGTTCTTTTTTCAGGTTGCTGCGCTGATATCCGCAGACCTAAGGCGAAAGTATTTATCTGTGCTTGCGTCAGCATCAGAATTTGGGCACCAGCGACTGGTAAACTCAAACCCATGGATAATAATTGCAACCTTTGAAAAATATTTGAGAAGTGATCACGTCAAGGGCCTTGAATCGTGGGCGGATATGCGCGGCGGTAGAAATTTAAAAATGGCATACGTGGACGAGTTTGTGGCAAACTTTGGCCCTCCGATCGGAGCAAAAATACCCGATATCTGGAATGTGAGTGGCATGCCGGATTGGGGTGGCATAAGACCGAGTTTCGATATCGAAGGAGAAATTACACAACCATCGAAACTTGAATCGGTAGTAACGTGCGCAATGCTGGTCTTCAGCGTTATTGGTGTTATTAGAGGTGGTGCTAGATATGCCGAGAACAGGTCAGAACGGGTTGATGGTTAGAAATATGTGAGCATTGACTATTTATTGAAGTAAATTTCGTGCTCAAATAGAATATACTTGCTCTATGCTCAATAATATTGGACCCTGATGACGATCTAATTTTTCATTGCCCGATCAATCCGCAGTGACGGTCTCCGATAGTTCGGTGCGTGGTAGGTGGCGTCGTGGCAACCAAGCTATATTCACCCCTCATTTGAGAAGCGCCAATTCAAGTCCGGGTCGAGGGCCATAATGCCGTAGGTGTCATCTGACGGCGGCCTCACCTCGTAGGCTGCAATCATCGAGCCAGGCTGGCTCGATGCAGTCGAGCGGAGCAGGAGCGAGTGTGAAGAAGCAGGTCGAGGTCGTAGGCGCAGTGCTGGTGGATGGGCAGACGGTGCTGGCCGCGCGGCGCAGCGAGCAGATGAGCCTGCCCGGCATGTGGGAGTTCCCCGGTGGGAAGATCGAGGCGGGAGAGACGCCCGAGGAGGCGCTGGCTCGCGAGCTCGTCGAGGAGCTGCAGTGCACCGCCGAGATTGGCGAGCACGTGGAGACGACGGTCTTCGAGTACGAGAAGATCATCGTCTCCCTGGCGACCTACTACTGCACACTGCGCGAAGGCACGCCCCGCTTGACCGAGCACTCCGAGATCCGATGGGTGCCGGCGGCCGAGCTGCGCGAGCTGAACTGGGCGCCGGCGGACATCCCGGCCGTCGAGCGCGTGATCCAGGACTTGCAGGCATGAAACGCCAGGCGCTTCGCGCCGACACCGCGTTCGGTTTCCTGGACAGGCAGACCGCCTCGGAGCAGCTGCACCACCCGGTGCTGATCTCCAACGACGACGAGAACACGATGCTGCGCGGCATTCTCGACGAGCTGCGCCGCTCCGGCAGCTTCCTGTTCTCCGTCGCGTTCGTGACCACCGATGCCCTGGCGATGCTCAAGCAGCCGTTGCTCGACTTCGTGGCCGCCGGCGGCACCGGGCGGATCGTCACCTCCACCTACCTCAACTTCAATGCCCCGGACGCCCTGCGCGAGTTGCTCGCCCTGCCCGGCATCGAGGTCTATGCCCACCTGGATCCCAAGCGCGGTTTCCACTCCAAGGGCTACGTCTTCGACCAGGACCTGGGCACCACCGCCATCATCGGCAGCTCGAACCTGACGTCGAACGCGCTGCTGCGCAATCGCGAGTGGAACCTGCGCTTCTCCGCGCTGCCCGAGGGCGATATCGCCGAGCAGCTGCGCACGGCGGTGGACCGGCAGATCGACGAGGCCGTCGTGCTCACCCACGAGCTCATCGACGCCTACGCGATCGAGTATGCGCAGCGTCCGCAGCTCGTGGCCGCACCCGTCGACGGCTTCCTCCCACCGGCGTCGTCGGGGATCCCGACGACGATCGTGCCCAACTCCATGCAGGAGGAAGCGCTCGAGCGGATCGAGCGGCTTCGCCTGGCGGGGGAGCGGCGGGCCCTGGTCATCTCCGCGACGGGCACCGGCAAGACGATCCTGGGCGCGCTGGAAGTGCGCCAGGCTAAACCACGGAAGATGCTGTTCGTGGTGCACCGCGAGCAGATCGTGGACAAGGCGCTCAGCGAGTTCCGACGCGTGCTCGAAGAGCCTGCCGATCAGTTCGGCAAGTTCGTGGCGCAACGACGGGAACTGGACCGGCGATATGTCTTCGCCACGATCCAGTCGATCTCCCGTCCTGGGGCGCTGGAGGAGATCGAGGCCGCCGGCTTCGACTACGTGATGATCGATGAGGTGCATCGCTCCGGCTCGCGCACCTACCGGGAGATGATCGATCGGCTCACCCCGGATTTCCTCCTGGGGCTCACCGCCACTCCGGAGCGCACGGATGCCGTCGATGTCTTCGAGCTCTTCGATCACAACGTGGCCTACGAGATCCGCCTACAGGCAGCGCTGGAAGCCGACATGCTCGTGCCGTTCCACTACTACGGCGTGCAGGACTTCCAGTACGAGGACGGCACGACCGTCGACGAGACCGCGCAGCTCTCCCGGCTCGTGGCTCCCGAACGCGTGCACCACCTGCTGCGGATGATCGAGACCTACGGGCAGAAGGGACCGGTGCGCGGGCTGATCTTCTGCAGCCGCGTGGAAGAAGCAAACGAGCTCAACGAGCTGCTCAATCTCTCCGCGGTCAACGGCAAGCGGCTGAGGACGGAAGCACTCACGGGTGCGCAGTCGCAGCAGGAGAGGACGGCCGTCGTCGAACGCCTGGAAGGCGGCGAGCTCGACTACGTCCTGACGGTCGACATCTTCAACGAGGGCATCGACATCCCGTCCGTGAATCAGGTGGTGATGATGCGCCAGACGCAGTCGCGGATCATCTTCACCCAGCAGCTCGGGCGCGGGCTGCGGCTGGCCGAGGGCAAGGACCATCTGCGGGTCATCGACTTCATCGGCAACTACACGAACAACTACATGATCCCCATGGCGCTGTTCGGGGACTCGTCGCTGAGCAAGGACCAGCTGCGGCGTCAGGTACTGGGGGCGCAGACAGCTGGGGCGATTTCCGGGCTGTCGTCCGTGAACTTCGACGAGATCTCCCGCGACGCCATCCTGCGCTCCATCTCCGACACCAACCTCGATTCGCTGGCCAACCTCAAGACCGCGTACCGCGAGATGCATCAGCGGCTGGGGCAGCAGCCGTGGCTCATGGACTTCGCCCGGTTCGAGACCGTGGACCCGGTGGTGCTGGCGACGGCCCGGGCGACGTCGTACTGGGACTTCCTGGTGAAGGCCAAAGCCGCCGATGCGGCACCCACCCGGCAGCAGCGCGGGTTCCTGGCGTTCCTGGACCACGAGCTGCTGCCCGGCAAGCGCCCGCACGAGCTCCTGCTGCTGCAGACGCTGCTCGATGGTCAATCCCTGACTCGCCCTGAGTTCCGTGACCTGCTGCGCTCCCAGGACTTGGCCGACGACGCCCGCACGGTGCTGTCGAGCGAACGGGTGCTGTCCTACCGGTTCTTCACGCAGCAGGAGACGACGAAGTACGGCGGCGCGGGCGTCGTCGAGACGACGAGGGAGCGGTACCGGCTCTCGGAGGCGTTCCTGGCCGAATGGGGAGACGACGAGACGTTCCGCGCCCACGTGAATGATGCGATCGAGACAGGTCTATACCTGGCCCGGCATCGTCACGGCTGGCGCAGCGAGCTGCAGCAGGGCCAGCGGTACTCGCGCAAGGACGTGTGCCGGCTGCTGGGGTGGGAGTCGAACCAGCAGGGCGTGATCTTCGGGTACAAGATCGACGCCGCCACGCAGACCTGCCCGATCTTCATCACCTACCACAAGGACGACGACGTCTCCGCGTCCACCAAGTACGAGGATGAGCTGCTCGATCCGTCGACGGTGCGCTGGTTCACGCGCAGCCGCAAGACGCTGAACTCGGTGGATGAGCGGCGGATCGCCGCCGAGGAGGTCCCGCTGCACGTGTTCGCCAAGAAGGACGATGCCGAGGGCACCGACTTCTTCTACCTGGGCCAGGCCGCCCCTCGGGAGGCCGAGCAGACGCAGATGCCCGGCGGGTCCGGGGCCATGCTGCCGGTGGTGACCATGAAGCTGGACCTCGAGGCGCCGCTGGACGACAGTCTCTACGAGTACTTCCTGCGGCCGACGTCGCCGGGTGCGTCGATGTGAACTTGGCCCGGCGGTGGGGTACAGTACTGCGAGTGCTCGGAGCGATCCGGGTGCAGTGGACGGCGACGTCCACGGGATGTGGCGCAGCTTGGTAGCGCACCTGACTGGGGGTCAGGGGGTCGCAGGTTCAAATCCTGTCATCCCGACTTTTTGTCCTGAGTCGCGACATCGTTGACAAACGATGTCGCGACTCAGGCTTTTTTCGTATGGGTCGTTATCTCCGTCAAGGCCGTAGGGTATTCCGGTCGGGACATAGGTTCAGCGCAACGGGGCTTGGTGGACGTGGACTGCGAAGCACAGTAGACCCAGGACTCAACGTCACCTAGCGAGGTGGGACCTTCTCGAGGCCCCGTTCAAGTAGTATGAATACACTGCGAGGTGCGTCCCGAGCGCAGAGGAGCGTGACGGAATGAGGTGTGGGATGGAGATGCAGACCTGTTGCAGGTCGTCAGCGGGGAATCGGAAACCGAGGCATTTGCCTGCGACCGTATGCGGTGATTCCCGTTGATTCAATCCCTCACTGACTACCAGGCGAAGTACTTTGCGCATGAGTTACAGCGCAGTTTCGCCAACGACCACGTGGGCAAGCTCGCTGGTCTGCTGTTCGACGCGCAGGTCGAGCCTAAGCCCCACCAGATCGATGCGGCTCTGTTCGCGCTACAGACCCCGTTTCTGCCAGGCGTGATCCTGGCCGACGAGGTCGGCCTCGGAAAGACGATCGAGGCGGGCATCGTCATCTCGCAGTACTGGGCCGAGCGCAAGCGGCGCGTCCTGATCATTGCGCCCTCGAGTTTGCGCCAGCAGTGGAAGCAGGAGCTGTACGAAAAGTTCCTGACCCCATCCACGATCCTCGACGCCAGGTCGAAAGACGCGCTGCTCGCGAGGACGGACACCCGCGCCGCTGAGGTGCTCATCTGCTCGTATGAGTTCGCCCTCCGCCACGAGACCGCACTGCTGAAGTCGTGGGACCTGGTGGTGGCCGACGAGGCGCACCGCCTGCGCAGCTACTGGAACGGCAAGGCCAAGGTGGCGGAGGCTGTCTCGCACGTCGCCCGCAGCGCGCACAAAACGGTGCTGCTCACGGCGACACCGCTGCAGAACAAGCTCGAGGAGCTGTACGGGCTCGTGTCGATTTTCGACCCCGACGACTTCTACTCGCTCGACGCGTTCCGTGAGCGCTACATCAAGAGCCGCGACCTGACCGGCGACGACGACCTGGTCGAGCGTGTAGCGGCGATCTCTAAGCGCACGCTCCGCAAGGACGCTAACAAGTACATCCGGTTCACCAAGCGCATGCCGCTGACGGTGGAGTTCACGCCGTCGCCCGACGAGGTGCGCCTGTACGACCTGGTCAACGACTACCTGCAGCGCGATGAGCTGTTCGCGTTCGCGGGATCGCAGCGCCATCTCTCGGCGCTCATCATTCGTAAGCGCCTCGGTTCGTCGACATATGCCGTGGCGAGCACCCTGGACAACATCGCCAACCGCCTGGCAGACGAGGTGGCCGCTGGCAAGCTCCGTGACAACCGAGGTGGGCTGTTCCTGGCCGACTTTGAGTCTGGTGACGAACTCGAGGAAGAGATCGTCGAGGAGGCCGAGGAGACGACGGCTCAGTCGTCGAGCGCGCAGCTCGATGCCGAGACCCTCAAGCGCATGCGCGCCGAGGTGGATGAGCTCCGCGAGTATGCGGCACTTGCTCGTTCGATCACCGTCAACCAGAAGGCCGTGAAGCTCAACGAGGCCCTCGATATGGGCTTTGAGCGCCTGCGTGAGCTGGGTGCCGCCGAGAAGGCGATCATCTTCACTGACTCGACGAAGACGCAGGAGTACATCGCCCGCACGCTGGCCGACGCTGGTCGCGGCGAGGGCATCGTGCTGTTCAACGGATCGAACACCTCACCTGAGCAGACGGCGATCTACCAGGCGTGGCTGACCGCCAACAAGGACGGCGATCTGATCACGGGCATTCCGGCGGTCGATCGTCGAAAAGCGCTCGTTGACTACTTCCGCGAGCAAGGCACGATCATGATCGCCACCGAGGCGGCGGCTGAGGGCATCAACCTGCAGTTCTGCTCGATGCTGGTCAACTACGACCTGCCGTGGAACCCGCAGCGCGTCGAGCAGCGCATCGGTCGTGTGCACCGCTTCGGCCAGAAGCACAACGTCGTTGTCGTGAACTTCAGCAACAAGGGCAACGTCGCCGAGCAGCGCATCCTGGAGCTGCTGACGAACAAGTTCCAACTGTTCTCGAGCGTGTTCGGCGCCTCCGATGAGGTGCTTGGCGCGGTGGAGGACGGCCTCGACTTCGAGAAGCGGATCAGCGACATCCTCACCCGCTGCAAGACGGCCGACGAGATCGAAACAGCGTTCAAGAAGCTCGAGGATCAGTTCGCAGGCGAGATCTCGAAAGAGATGGCCAGCGCCAAGGCCAAGGTCTTCGACCACCTCGACCCGCACGTGCAGGATCGTCTCAAGGCGTACGACGAGCAGTCGGGCGACGTTCTCAATAAGTTCGAGCGTCTCCTGCTTGCGATCACCCAGCACGAACTCCGCGATGTCGCGACGTTCGAGGGCGACGGCCGCACGTTCGTGCTAAACCATGCTCCTACCAAGGACGCGCCGACGGGCCGCTACTTCTTCAAGTCCAAACCGCTCCCGAACGCGCACCAGTATCGCTACGCTAGCCCGCTCGCGCAGCACGTCGCAGACACCGCGAAGGCGCACGAGACGCCGCAGCGCGAACTGACCTTCTCGCTCGGCCAATCGAAGCGGGCCAGCAACGCTGTCAAGGCGCTCGAAGGCAAGAGCGGCGAGCTGACGGTCAACCTGCTGACCTTCACGATGCGAGCACGCGACGAGGACATCTCCGAGTCGTACATGCTCGCCGGTGGCATGACCGACGACGGCCAGTACCTGGACGAGGAGTACGTCGCTGACATCCTCGACCTCGCCTGCCAAGGCGTGGGTGAACAACCCGTCGCGGTCGACGTCGCCAAGGTCGAGCCACAGCTCAAAGCGCGGCTCGGTGAGCTGGAGAAAGAAGTCCAGGGGCGCAACTCTCGCTACTACGACCAGCAGGAGGAACTGCTCTACCGCAACCAGCAGGACCGAAAGGCCGAGCACGAAGGCAAGATCCGCGAGTACCGCACCAAGGAAAAAGAAGCCCGCAAGGCGGCGAAGCAAGCGGACGACCCTATGGAGCAGCTCAAACTCAAGCGTGAGGCCCGCAAGTGGGAGCGCCGGGCGGACGAGGCCGACGACGACTTCCGTGATGCACGCCGCAAGCTGCAGGCAGAGATCGACGAGAAGCTCGACATGATCGAGCAATCCCTGCAAGGCACCCAGGACACCGAGCACCTGTTCGCGATCCGTTGGCGCATCGTCGCGTAACGGTCAGCGTTCACAAAAGACATCAAAATTGTTAAACTGAGGAAAGAGAAATACCCGATGAGCGAAGAAATCCACGAAACACCTTCCACCACACCGAACTTCCAGACCGAACTGGCAGCGCAGCTTGCTGAGCTGATGCCCGAGGTCATTGCCGACGGCAAGGTGGACGTGGAGAAGCTCAAGGAACTGCTGGACGGCGACGCCGCCGACACCAGCGAGCGCTTCGGCCTGTTCTGGCCCGGCAAGAAGCGCGCCCTGCGTGCCGCGCAGGAGCCGACCACGGCGACACTGCGCCCCGACTTCGAGAACTCGAAGGACTGGGACACCACCAAGAACGTGTTCATCGAGGGCGACAACCTCGAGGTGCTCAAGATCCTGCAGAAGCACTACCACGCCAAGATCAAGATGATCTACATCGATCCTCCGTACAACACCGGCAAGGACTTCGTCTACCCGGACAACTACAAGGAGGGTCTTGACACCTACCTCGAGTGGACGCGCCAGGTCAACGAGGAGGGCAAGAAGCTCTCTACCAACGCGGACACCGAGGGGCGTTACCACTCCAATTGGCTCAACATGATGTACCCGCGGTTGAAGCTGGCGCGGAACTTGTTGACCGAGGATGGAGCGATCTTCGTCAGCATCGATGATAATGAAGTCGATTCACTAGTCAGGCTCATGAAGGAGCTATTCGGCGAATCAAACCACCTTGCGAACCTCGCTTGGGAGAAGGTTCACACGCGCAAGAACTCCTCAAAGTACTTCAGTAGTCAGCACGAGTACATTGTCGCGTTCGCGAAGCGAAAGGAGTCGTGGGACCGGCATTTGCTTCCTCGTGATGGCGCGGCGGCCGACGCCTACAAGAATCCGGACAATGACCCCAAGGGGCCGTGGAAGCTGGATCCTGTCACTGCGCACAACTTTTACTCCGCTGATTATGCCATTACGAAGCCGGACGGAACCATCCTCAAGCGTCCGAAGGATCGGTACTGGGTGTTCAGCGAGGCGTCTTGGAACGCAAAGGTTGCTGAGGGGGCAGTCGTCTGGGGCGCCGGTGATTCGCTTCCGATGGTGAAGAGGTACTTGTCCGAAGTTCAATCGGGCCTGGTCCCAGTGACGTTGCTATCGCGGATGGTCGCCGGGGACACCGCCACGGCGAAGCGAGAAGTTGATGACCTCCTCGGCGCTGGAGTCTTCGTAGACTATCCGAAGCCTACGAAATTGATTCGCCAACTATTGCTTACGACGACATCTGCAGACGACATTGTTCTCGACTTTTTCGCAGGGTCGGCCACGACAGCACATGCTGTTATGGCGTTGAACGCTGAAGACGGTGCGCGTCGTCGAGTAATTCAGGTTCAGTTGCCTGAGCCGCTGGCGACGCAAAGTGAGGCGTGGAGTGCGGGGTTTAGAACTATCGCGGATATTAGTCGCGCGCGAATAGATGAAGTTGAGAGGGCGTTGGCAGAATCCGGGGGGCCCGTAGATTTGGGCTATCGCGCTTACACGCTTGCCGATACCAACTTCTCGAAGTGGAAGGTCTCGAGCGACGTCGATCGGACTGAACTCGAACAGCACCTCTTCGATCTGCGCGAGTCGAGCAGTGCCGACGAAGCCTCTGCCGATGACCTCCTTTCAGAGATCCTCCTGAAGCAGGGCTACTCGCTGACTGAGCAGATCGCTCCTGTCGATGTGGCCGGCCTCAATCTGCGCTCGGTGGGTGACGGCATCGTGCTCGCCTACCTGAACGAGCACTTCAAGCCGACGCTCGAGCAGCTGCGCGCCGTCGTGGATGAGGACCCTGCTCGCTTGATCGTCCTGGAGGATGCGTTCCAAGGCGATGACCAGCTCAAGACCAACCTGGCTCAGCTCTGTAAGAGCAAGGGCATCGAGCTCTGGACGGCCTGATCATGGGAGACAACACAGCGAGGAGCGGATTCAGGTTCGACGCCAGTCAGCCGTACCAGCTCGACGCGATCAACTCGGTCGTCGAGTTGTTCGACGGGCAGCCGAGGGATGCCGAGAAGCTCGAGACGACGCTGCGCGGCCAGGTAGCCGCTTTCGACGAGACGGAGAACGCCGCGCTCGACCTCGACCTTTCGCAGGAGGTCGGCGCCGTCGGAAACCGCCTGGTGCTCGACCGCGACACGGTGCTTGCCAACTTGCAGCGCGTGCAGGACAAGAACGGCCTCGAGGTCGCCTCGAAGCTGTTTGATGACTCGGCGCTCGACTTCGATATCGAGATGGAGACGGGTACAGGTAAGACGTACGTGTACCTCCGCACCATCTTCGAGCTGGCCGCACAGTACAACTTCACGAAGTTCGTCATCCTGGTGCCGAGCGTCGCGATCCGTGAGGGCGTGAACACGAGCATCCGGCTCATGCGCTCGCACTTCGAGGACCTGTACAAGAAGCGCAACATCACCTTCGACTCGTCGGTCTACAGCGGTAAGACGGCCGAGGAGGTGCAGTCGTTCGCGACGTCGACCAACGTGCAGATCATGGTCATGACGATCGACTCGATCCGTGGCAACGCGGCGACGCGCATCATCCACCAGACGCGGGACAAGCTGAACGGTCTCAAGCCGATCGACTACCTGAAGGCGACGCACCCGGTCGTCATCATGGACGAGCCGCAGAACATGGAGTCCCTGCTCTCTCAGTCGGCCGTGAGCGAACTCGACCCCGTGTTTACGCTGCGCTACAGCGCGACCCACAAGAAGCTCCGGAACGTCGTCTACCGGCTCGACCCGGTCGACGCACACGACCTCGGTCTGGTGAAGCAGATCGTGGTGGCCGACGTGCAGCAGCAAGGAGCGGACGCGACGCCGTACATCAAGCTGGTCGAGGTCAAGAACGACAAGGGCTGGGTCGCCCGGCTGGAGCTGTCCTGCCGGAAGGCGGACGGTTCGCTCGAGCGGCGCGTGGTGAACGTCAAGCAGAACCAGGAACTGTCCGATCCTCGCCTGACGAACAACGCGAATTACGACGGCTGGCGCGTCAACGAGATGGGCATCGAACCCGCGTACGTCGACCTGACGCTGCACGGCTACCTGTATCAGGGCGAGAGCATCGGCGGATCGTCGGGCGCGATTTACAAGGAGATGATCCGCGAGACGATCAAAGAGCACCTGCGCAAGGAAACGCAGTTGCGCGCCAAGGGCATCAAGGTGCTCAGCCTGTTCTTCATCGACAAGGTCGAGAGCTTCCTCGGTGACGGCTCGAACAACAACGATGCGAACGGGCAGTTCGTGCAGTGGTTCGACGAGCTGTTCCGTGAAGAGCGTGCCAAGTCACCGCAGTGGCAGGAGCTGCTTCCGCAGGACCCGGCTGAGCTGCGTCGCGGCTACTTCTCTGTCCTCAAGGGCAAGAAGGGCGCGGCGGACAAGTTCCAGGACACGTCCGGCACCACCAAGGCCGATGACGACGCCTATGAACTGATCATGCAGCAGAAGGAACGCCTGCTCGACGAGAACGAGCCGACGCGGTTCGTGTTCAGCCACTCTGCCCTGCGCGAGGGCTGGGACAACCCGAACGTCTTCCAGATCTGCACCCTGCGCGAGGTGGGTGCCGAGACAGAGCGACGCCAGACGCTCGGGCGTGGCCTGCGCCTTCCGGTCGCGAAGCGCGAGGGTGGCTACGAGCGTGTGGCCGACCGCGGCATCGCAACGCTAACCGTCGTGGCGAACGAGTCGTACAAGCAGTTTGCTGACGCGCTCCAAAAGGAGTACAAGGAAGCGGGTATCGAGATCGGGCGTGTACGCAAAGCGGAGTTCTCGAAAATTCCGATGCAGAACCCGGACGGGTCTCTCGCCGATGAGAACCTTGGCTACGAGAGATCTGTGAGGATCTGGGAGCAACTGTTGGCGCAAGAATTTATCGACACGGAGGGCGCCGTACAGTCGAAGTTTCAACCCAACACTCAGGGATTCAGCCTCAACCTTCCGGTCGACCTCGTATGGACCGAGCCGCTCGTTATCGAACTGGCCGGCCGCGCCAACATCGACAAGCACGTCAAGCCGAAGAGCAAACGCCGCTCGCGCAAGCTCAACAAGGAGTTGTTCGCGAACCCGGAGTTCGAAAAGTTCTGGGAGACGATCAATCGTCGCACGACGTACCGCGTCGAGGTCGAGCGCGAAACAATCATCGAAAACTCGGTCAAGGCGATCAAGGAAGCACCATACATCGATCCGCTGCGCATCCAGGTCACCCGCGCGGGCGTGAAGGTGCTCCGCGGTGGCGCGAAGGGTCAGGAGCTTGGGTCCCGTCAGCAGGGCCTCCGCGGTAGCTACGACCTACCCGACATCATCGGAGAGCTGCAGGAGGCCACATCCCTCACCCGCAAGACCATCGTCGACGTCCTCGTCGGTAGTGGCCGGCTGGGCGATTTCATCGCGAACCCGAACGACTTCATCGTCATGGCGAAGCGCCTCATGCAGACCGAGCTCGCGAAGCTTGTCGTCGACGGCGTGCAGTACGAGAGGATCGCAGGTTCCGTCTACGAGCTACGTGAGCTGCGCAAGGACGGCGAGGAGGAGAAGGAACGCTTCCTCGACCAGATGTACAAGCTGGAGAACGCGGATAAGTCGAACTTCGACTACGTCGTTTACGACTCCGACCCCGAGCGCCAGTTCGCGGAACTGCTCGACGGGCGCGAGGACGTCAAGTTCTTCATGAAGCTGCCGGACAAGTTCAAGATCGACACCCCGGTCGGCCCGTACAACCCGGACTGGGCGATCGTGAAGCAGGAGGACGGTGAGGAACGCGTCTACATGATCCGCGAGACAAAGAGCACGGAAGACGAGACCAAGCGCCGCCCGACAGAGAACGCCAAGATCAAGTCTGCGAAGCGACACTTCGAGGCGATCGGTGTGCCGGACTATGCAGTTTCAGTGCCCCAAGCGTGGAAGCTCTGACGGTTCTTTACGGATTAAGAGCCCTGGGTTTCGTTCCGAGGTCAGGGCACCGAGCGCGCGGTCACCGCGGGCTCAGTGCAAGCAGTCTCGACCTCGACCGGTGTCCGGTACTCCGAGTCCTTTGTGGAGCCGGCCTGTGTTCCGCCAGTGGACCCAGTCCAGCGTCGCGATCTCCACGGTCCTGGTCCCCGATGTGGTCACCGCGCTGACGATCGCCTACGACCTGCTGGTCGGCGGGCTGCTGGTCGCGATCCTGGGCGGTCTCACCTGGCGGCGCGGCAATGCGGTGGGTGCGGCGAGCTCGATGGTCGCCGGTGCGATCGCCGTGGTGATCGGGATGCTCGCCTTCGGCGTGATGGCCAATGCGCCGATCTACATCGGCCTGGCGGTCTCGGCGGTCGTGTTCGTGGCTGTCTCGCTGGCCACCCGGCCAACGGATCCCGAGGTGCTGCAGGTCTGGGATGAACGGCTGGCGGCTCGGGAGAGCGCTGCTCCGGAGGAGCGGGCCTCCGCGGCCTGATCAGCCCGACGACGGCGGGGCGTGCACTTCAGCGGTGCACGCCCCGCTCGTCTGTGTCCCTCAGTCCTCCAACACCCCGACGGCGACGGCCAGGTCCTCCCAGGACATGCCCGTGCCCTTGAAGACATTCGGGCGGTCGTCGCGCCGTGCGACCTCGCCCGTGAGGAGGCTGCGCAGGGGGACGAGGTCGGACTCGGCCAGGGCGCCGTCGTCGAGGGCCATGACCACATCGCCCGCCTCGCGCAGTGCCGCCGCCGGATCCTCGACGACGACCAGAGACCGGCCCATCAGCGACGAGTCGAGCTCGCGGCGATCCGGTTCGTGCGAGCCCATGGCGATCACGCAGGCGCCATCGGGCACCAGGGAGCCGTCGAACAGCGGCTCGGCAGCGGAGGTGGCGCACACGACGATCTCCGCCTCGGCCACCGCATCGGCGGTGCCGGCGACGACCTGCGGGCCGAGCTGGCCCAGCTCGGCGACCAGATGCTCGACCTTCTCCGGGCTCCGCCCGACGATCGTGACGCGCTCGAGCGGGCGGATCGCCAGCATGGCGTGCACGTGCGCCTCGGCCTGCGGGCCGGTGCCGAACACCACCAAATGCTTCGCCTCGGCCGGAGCGAGGTCCTCGGCGACGGCCGCCGAGACGGCCGGGGTGCGCAGAGTGGTCAGCGCAGCACCGTCGAGCAGGGCCGTGGGCGTGAGGGTGCGGGTGTCCATCAGGAGGTAGGTCGCCTGGATGCGCGGCAGGCCGAGCTGCTCGTTCTTGGGGGACACGCTGGCGACCTTCACGCCGGTCCAGGCGTCGAGCGTCGAGGGCATCAGCAGCACGTGCCCGGACCCGGCCGGGACGCCGATGCGGTGCGGGTCCTCGGAGGGATCGAAGCCGTCGAGGATCGCCTGCCGGATCAGGCGACGGGCGCGGTCGGGGGAGATGCGCTGGGCGATCTGCTGGGCGGTGAACCACTCGGGCTGGGTGTCGCTCATGGCCAGGCTCCTTCGCTGCGGGGTGGGTGCTTCGAGGAACGCTACGGCTGTTCAGTGGACGTGAGTCTGTAGGGCTTGAGCTGTCGGAGCCTCGCTCCACAATGGTGAGAGGAATCACAGCAGAAGGAGACCTCCCCATGACCGCCGCATCCGCCACCACCGACCCCGTCATCGTCGGAGGCGCTCGCACGCCGTTCACCCGGCTGCTCGGGGCACAGGCTTCGCTGAGCGCCGTCGAGCTCGGGACCGCCGCGATCCGCGGGGCGCTCGAGCGTTCCGGGGTAGGGGCCGAGTCCGTGGACACGGTGCTCATGGGCCAGGTCGTCCAGGCCGGCGCCGGTCAGAACCCGGCGCGCCAGTCCGCGATCGCCGCGGGCATCGGCCGGGACGTGCCCGCCATGACCATCAACAAGGTCTGCCTCTCGGGACTTGCCGCGATCATCGACGCCGCCCGCCTGGTGCGCCTGGGGGAGGCCTCGGTGGTGGTCGCCGGCGGCCAGGAGTCCATGACCAACGCTCCGCACCTGCTGCCGGGCTCTCGCACCGGGCACAAGTACGGGACCGTGGGGCTGCTGGACTCCGTGGCCCACGACGGCCTCACCGACGCCGACACCGGCGAGTCCATGGGCCTGCTGACCGAGCAGGGCAACGTGCAACGCGGCCTCAAGCGCGCCGAGCAGGATCAGGCTGCGGCAGCCTCGCACCAGCGGGCAGCTGCCGCCCAGGCGGACGGGATCTTCGACGACGAGATCGTCCCCACCGAGATCCCGCAGCGCAAGGGCGATCCGGTCAAGGTGAGCGCCGATGAGGGCGTGCGCGCCGATGCCACCGCCGAGTCGCTGGGCAAGCTGCGCCCGGCCTTCTCGAAGGACGAGGACGCCTCCGTCACCGCCGGCAACTCCTCGCCGCTGACGGACGGGGCGGCCGTGGTGCTCGTGACCTCGCGGGCCTACGCGGAGGAGCACGGACTGCAGATCCTGGCCTCGATCTCCGGGGCCGGACAGGTGGCCGGACCGGATACCTCGCTGCACTCCCAGCCCTCGAACGCCATCAAGGCCGCGCTGTCCAAGGCCGGGTGGACCGCAGAGGAGCTGGACTTCATCGAGATCAACGAGGCCTTCGGCGCCGTCGTGTGCCAGTCGCTGGCAGATCTCGACTACCCGCTCGAGAAGACCAACATCCACGGCGGGGCGATCGCCCTGGGCCACCCCATCGGCGCCTCGGGCGCGCGCCTGGCGCTGACAGCCGCCTACGAGCTGAGCAGACGCGGCGAAGGCAAGGCTGCGGTGTCCCTGTGCGGCGGCGGCGGGCAGGGCGACGCGCTGCTGCTGAGCCGGTGAGGGGACGTGCGCTCGCGGTGAGGCCTCACAGCCGCACGTGCTGCAGGGTGTCCGCGGGAAGCTGACGCGCCTCGGGGCGGGCACCGGCGGGATCGTCGTGCGGGTCGTCGTCGGGGTGATCGTCGAGCCCGAGCGCACGTGCGGCGGTCAGCGAGCGCGAGGCCAGGAACTGGCCGAGCAGCCCGCCCATCGACAGGCAGAAGGCGGTGACGGCTCCGGCGATCAGCTGGTCCCCGGAACCGTCCACGCCGAAGATCGTGCCGAGCATCCCCTGGTAGATGTACGACCCCGGGAACAGCGGCAGCAGCGCGATCATCATGGACGCGTTCGACGGCAGCCCCAGTGAAGGAGCGACGCGCACGCAGATCGCCCCCACCACCACAGCGGCAGCCAGGATCGCCACGAAGGAGCTCAGCCCGACCGCTTGAGCGATCAGCACGATCAGCTGCACGAGACCGCCGAGCGCCGCGAGCGCGACCAAGCGGATTCCTCGCCCGCTGCTGGCCAGCCCGTAGCCGCCGGATACCAGCACGGCGCCGGAGATGGCGGTGGCCCAGGTGACGCCGTCGGGGCGCAGAGCCTCGATGTAGGCCACCGACTCCCCGACGAACGGCGCCATCAGGTGGATCCCCAGCGCCACGCCGGCCACGAGCCCGGCGGTGCGCGAGGCGATGTCCATGACGCGTCCGGCGGCGGAGAGGTACCAGCCGGTGATCATGTCCTGGGCCGCGCCGTAGGCGGTGATCCCGGCCAGCCACGCCGCGAGTGCGGCCACGATGCACAGGGCCGTCTGGGCGTCGTCGATCACCGCGGTCGCGGCGGTGGCCCCGAGCACTGCGGTGAGACCCGCGGCGGCCAGGGAGAAGATGCCGGGGGAGCGCAGGTGCTGCATCGCGGCGAAGGCGGCATAGGCGGCCACCGACAGCATGCCGGCGCACAGCGTCGTGGCCGCGGTGCCGCCCATGAGCAGGCAGAACCCCACGCCCAGGAGGCTGAGCCCGGCTGCGGGGATCGCATGCCGGGCACCGGTGTGCTGAGCGCTGCCGGGGCCGTCGGCCTCCCGGGACTCGAGCTCGGCCAGGCACTCGCGCACGGTGCGCCGGCCCTGGGCGAGGTCGTCGAGCATGGCCGTGATGCGCCGACGCAGCTCGAGGTCAAGGGAGCCCGGCGGCGCCTCGGAGACGTGGGTGATCGCAGCACTCGTGCCGCGACCGGGGCGGCTGAGGATGATCTGGCCCATGGTCACCCCGACGGTGGCGTCGTCCACTCCGGCGCTGCGCAGTGCACGCTGCAGGCACGTGGTCGTGGCGGCGGAGCTGGCCCCGCCGCGGATCAGCGCCTCGCCCAGCAGCACGGCCAGGCGGAAGGCGTCGTCGTCTCGTGAAGGCATGGCCAGGACGCTAGCGACGCCCCCGGCGCAGGGGCTGGGCCAGCGGTGCTCAGCACCGGCGGGCGGAGTGTGAATCGTCTGGACTGCGCCTTTCCCGCTCCTGACGACGCCCCGCCTGTCGCGCTAGCCCGGGCCTACGTGCGGAAACGCGCAATGTGCCTCCTCATGCGCGTGCGGCCACGTAGGCGCGGGGGATGGCGGGGCGTGGGGGCAGGCGGAGACGCCGCACCTCAGCGCCCCATCCGTGAAGAGGGCCTCATGGCCCAGGAGACCTACTGGGAGAACGGCCGGGAGAAGACCGGCACCATGATGTCGCGGGCGTTCTGCTCCACCGGCATCTCCTTGCGGAAGGTGCGCCCGGGGTGGGCCCTGGCGAACTGGCGGGCGCGAGTGGCCCACAGCGCCTCCGAAGCCAGGTACTGCCCGAGCAGGCCTCCCACGGACAGGCAGAAGGCCGTGATGGCGCCCTGCAGCAGGGCGTCCGCGGCGCCTTCGACGGAGAAGATGATCCCGAGCACCCCCTGGTAGACGTACATGCCGGGGAACAGGGGCAGCAGCACCACGGTCATGCTCGCGTTCGAGGAGACGCCCAGCGCTCGAGTCAGCACCACGCACATGCCCCCGGTGATCACCGACGCCGCCAGCGTTGCCGCATAGGAGCTGACGCCCATTTCGCCCAGGCTGAGCACGCCCACCTGGACCAGTCCGCCGAACACCGCGAGAGAGGCCAGCACTCGACCGCGCCCGCCCGCCGAGAACGCGAAGCCGCTGGAGACGAGCACCGCGCCCACGATGGAGGGGACCCAGCGTGAGCCGTCGGTCTGCAGCGTCTCCAGGAAGCCGGGGTCCCGGCCCAGCAGCGGCTCGAGCAGATGGATTCCCAGCGCCACGCCGAACACCAGGCCCGCAGTGCGTGTCAGCACGTCCATGAGCCGCCCGGTCGCGGAGAGGTACCAGCCGGTGATGACGTCCTGGACAGCGCCGTAGGCCGCGACGCCTGCCAGCCAGGCGGCCAGGGCCGCGACGATGCACACCGCCGTCTGCGCGCCGTCGACGACGGCGGCGAGCCCGCTGGCCCCGGCCACTGCCATCAGGCCGCCGGCGCCCAGGCTGAAGATCCCTGGGGCGCGCAGGTGCTCCAGGGCGGCGAAGGAGGCATAGACGACGACGGCCAGGAGTCCCGCCGCGATCGTGGTGATGCCGTTTCCTCCGAGGATCATGCTGAACCCCACGCCGATCGCGCTGAACCCGAGGGCGGAGGGCCAGTGCGACGCCAGGCTGCGCTGCGTCTCGAGCTCGTCCAGGGCCTCGAGAGCCTGTGTCGCCTCCAGATTCCCCAGGACCGCGTCCTCGAGGATCCGATTGGCCTGGGAGCGCAGATGGATGTCGAGCGTCCCGGCGGCCGTCTCGTGGACGCGCGTGCTCGGGGCTGCTCCATCCTGTCCCGGCCGACTGATGGTGATCTGGCCCATGGTGATCGCCACGGAGACGTCATGCAGCTCGGAGCTGCGGTAGAGCGCTAGCAGGGACGAGGTGGTGCTCGCCGAGCTGGCGCCGGAGCGGATCAGGGCCTCGCCCAGGCGCATGGCCAGATCGTCAGTGGCCTGAGGGTTTTGTTGCATGCACGGGACCCTATCGTTCGGGGACGACTCGGGCTGTGGCGCATGCGTCGTCGGTGCTCCGGCGTAGTGTGTGGTGCATGACTCATCGCGTGCTCGTCACTGGATCCACCGGCTATGTGGGCGGGCGCCTGGTGCCGCGCCTGCTGGAGGCCGGCTATGCGGTGCGGGTGCTCGTGCGCTCGCCGCAGCGCCTTGAGGGGGTGCCGTGGCGCCAGGATGTGGAGGTGGTCCAGGGCGATCTGGGCGACGCCGAGACCGTGGAGAGGGCCTCCCGCGGCGTGGAGACCTTCTACTACCTCGTGCACTCGATGTCCTCGGGCTCGGACTTCGAGGCGAAGGAGCTGGCCATGGCGCGCACGGTCGCAGCCGCCACCGCCCGGGCCGGAGTGCGTCGGATCGTCTACCTGGGAGGGCTGCACCCGGAGGGCGTGGAGCTCTCCCCGCACATGCGCTCGCGCACCGCGGTAGGCGATGCGCTGCTGGCGGGCGACGTCCCCGCGGTGGTCTTCGAGGCCGGCGTGGTGATCGGCTCCGGCTCGGCATCGTTCGAGATGATCCGCCACCTCACCGAGAACCTGCCGGTCATGCCGGCGCCCAGCTGGGTGTTGCGCCGGATCGAGCCCATCGCGGTGCGGGACCTGCTGCACTACCTGGTCCACGCCCCCGAGATCCCGGAGGGCACCAACCGCCGCTTCGGGATCGGCTCGCGCGAGGTCCTGACCTACGGGGCGATCATGTACGGCTACGCGCACGAGGCCGGTCTGGCCCAGCGCCGGGTCTACGCCCTGCCGATCCCCGCGCCCCGGCTGGCCGGCTGGTGGGTCGCGCTCACCACGCCGATCCCGCGCCCGCTGGCGGTGCCGCTGGTGCAGTCCCTGCAGCACGACGCCGTGACGGATGACCACGACATCGACCAGCACATCGCCCCGCCGGCCGACGGGCTCACGGGCTACCGCCGGGCCGTGCGCCTGGCGCTGGGCAAACTGGCAGCCGACGAGGTCGAGACCACCTGGGCCTCTGCGGCCAACACTCCGCCCTCGGACCCGCTGCCCTCGGATCCGGACTGGGCGGGGCGCAGGGTCTATGTGGATGAACGCAGCCGCTCCGGCTCGGCCTCACCGGACGATGTCTGGGCCGTGATCCAGGCGATCGGCGCGGACAACGGCTGGTACTCGTGGCCGCTGGCCTGGTCGGTGCGCGGGGTCATGGACAAACTGGCCGGGGGAGTGGGACTGGCTCGGGGCCGGCGCAGCCGCGACCGCCTGGCCGTGGGCGAGGCCGTGGACTGGTGGCGCGTGGAGTCGATCACCAACGGGCCCGACGGAACCCGGACCCTGCTGCTGCACGCCGAGATGAAGGCCCCGGGGCAGGCCTGGCTCGAGCTGTCCGCGGTGCCTGAGCACGGAGGGGGCACAGAGTACCGCCAGCGCGCCATCTTCTTCCCGCAGGGAGCGGCAGGCAAGGCCTACTGGTGGGGCGTGTACCCGTTCCACGGGTTCATCTTCCCGTCCATGGCGCGCAACATCCTGGCGCGGGCTGCTGAGCGGGGAGCAGACCGGGCTGCTGAGACGGCAAGCCGAACGGACCCGGCGGACTGAGAGGGGAGACCGAACGGGCTCGGCTGACTGAGCGGGGCGGCCGGACCGGCCCTCCCGGCTGAGTGGGGAAGCCGCCTGGGACCGGCTGAGGCCGGTGTCAGGCCGCTGGCTCGCGCCACAGGCCCAGGCCCAGCCCGAGCCCTGCCGCACCGACCGCGATCACCAGCGTCCCCAACCCGTGCACCATGCCTGCCGCCCAGCGCCGCTGCTGCAGCAGTCGGACGGTGTCCACGCTGGCCGTGGAGAACGTGGTGTAGCCGCCCAGGAACCCCGTGCCGAGCACGAGGCGCCAGGCCTCGGGCAGCAGCCCGCTCACGGCGAATCCCGTGATCAGGCCCAGCAGCAGCGAGCCCGTGATGTTGATCAGGACGGTGGGCCAGGGGAAGTCGGCCTCTGAGAGGGACGTCAGGAGTCCGTCGAGCACGAAGCGGCCGGCCGCTCCCACGCCGCCGGCCGCGGCGATCGCCACGAAAAGCAGCGGCGTCATCATCGGGCCTCACCCGAACGAGGGTCGGTGCTGGGGTGGGTTGCGGGGCCCGCGTCGGATGTGGCCATGAGGTCAGAGTCGGCCTCAGGGCAGGATTCCGCGCCTGCGTCAGGCCGCAGAGCCGCGGCCACCGCGATGCCCGCCAATGCCGCGATGCCGCCGGCGATCACGCTGCCCAGCGGATAGACCGCACCCAGCGCGGGTGCCCCGGAGCCGAGCATCTGCGCCCCGTCCAGGGCCAGCGTGCTGTAGGTCGTGAACCCGCCCATGAATCCGGTGCCCAGCAGGAGGCGCAGGTGTCTCAGCGGCGCCTCGTTGGCCCCGCAGCGGGCCAGCGCTTCCAGCAGCAGCCCGAGCAGGAAGGCGCCGAGCAGGTTGACGGCCAGGGCGCCCAGCGGGAATTCCGAGTCCGTGCCGAGGATCAGGGAGACACCCTCGCGGGCGGCCGTGCCCAGCGTCCCGCCCACCAGCACCAGGGCGATCGCGCCCGCCCGCAGGTGCGCAGGCCGCGGGGCAGCAGCGGGCGAGGGGACGGCTGAGCGCGGGGCCATGGGGATCCTTCCGGGCGAGAGACAGCAGGCATCCTCTCACTCCCACCCTCACCCTCAGCCCAGCGCGACCCCCGTCAGCTCCTCGACCGCGCCCTGCGCCCAGGCGCGGGCCGCGTCGTGCGTCGGGATGGCCGCGGCTGCGTCGTGCCGGCGAGCTGCCACGCGGCCTGAGCGGGGACGCGCTGAGCGGGCCGGTCTCAGTGGGCTGCTACACCACGCTCGCACCCACCGCGGTCCCCGAGCTGTGGACGGCACTGGCGCAGCGGCATCCGGAGCTGGAGCTGTCCGTGCGGGAGGGCTCCGGGACCGAGCTCGCCCAGCTGGTGCGCGACGGATCCCTGGACATGCTGATCGCCTACGAGCTGGCCCTTCCTGCCGACCTGCCCCGGCGACAGCTGTTCCTGGCGCAGCCGATGGTCGCACTCGCCGGAAGCCACCGGCTGGCGGATCGGCAGCGGATCGAGGCCTCGGAGCTGGCCGAGGAGCCGCTGGTGCTCTTCGATCAGCCGCCCAGCGGTCAGTCCACGCTCACGCAGCTGCGGCGGCTCGGGCTCAGTCCGCGGATCGCCCGCCGCACGGCCGATTTCGAGCTCATGCGCTCGCTGGTCGCACGCGGCATCGGGTTCAGCATCCAGTACCTGCCGGCCCCGTGCCGCTGAGCCGCGAGGGGCTGCCGATCGTGACGGTGCCGCTGGCCCGCGACGCCGTCGTGGAGCCCGTGGTCCTGGCCTGGTCGCCCGATGCGGAGCCGACCGCGCGCGCCGCGGCGACGATGGCACTGATCCGCGAGCGCCTGGGCCAGCAGGAGCGGATCACATGACGGGGTCGGGCACCCCGAACGGGTTGGGGACGCCATCGGTGACATCCCAGTCCGCCGGGTCGGTGGTGGCGCAGTAGTCCTTGATCTCCTGCAGGGCCGAGGCGCTGGGGATGCCGGCGGGGAAGAAATCCGAGTAGCAGGCGCCGCCTGCCTGGAAGTGGGCGAAGGCCTCGTCGGAGAGCCCCACGGGGTTCTGGGCGCTCTGGTCCTGTCCGGTGGCGCCCGTCTGGCCAGGCTGGCCTCCTGAGGCAGGCTGATCGGCCTGGCCCTGCTGCACCGGGGCCTGACCGGCCCCCGGCTCCTCGGTGAAGCCGGGGATGTCTGCGGGCCCCGGATTGGCGGGCACGACGCCTTCCTGGACCGGGGCGGAGTGCGGTGCGGGGGAGCTCGTGGACTCGGCCGTCGCCTCCGCCGGTCCCGACGACTGCCCGGACTCAGCTGGCCGCTCGGACTCCGTCGAGGGGGCGGCCTCCGGGGAGCTCGCAGCCTGCGAGGTCTCCTCGGCCGGCGTCGTGGCCTCAGCGCTGTCGTCGTCGGAGCCGCAGGCGGTCAGTGTCAGGGCGAGCGCCGCGGTGAGGGCGAGGTGACGGGGTGCGAGCTTCATGGATCTCCTGTCATCTGCGCGGATCTCGGCCGGAGGAAGGGGCGGCCGATGGGGCTTCCGCAGCATCTCCATTCAACAACGTCGTGGGATTCGCCGCATCCGGGCAGGGGGGGCGTCGTCCTGAGGCGCCCTCGGAGCGGGCGATAGGGTCGTGCTCACCTGACCACCCGAGCATGCTTCGGTCCGTCGCCGGTGCCTGCCGCCACTGGAAGGCTTCCGCCATGACCTCGCCGTCGCACCTCGTTCGCCCGTCCCGTCGTCAGCTGATCACCGGAGCCCTTCTGGCCTCCGCCGCCGTCGCCGCACCCGCGCAGGCCGCCCCCGGAGGCAAGGGCAAGGCGAAGGACATCGGCTTCCGCCGTGATGCGATCCAGGACGCGCTCGAGGCCATGGTGGACGACGGCGCGGTGGGCGTCGTCGCCTCCGTCGTCGGCGCTTCCGGAGGCTTCCAGACGGCGGCCGGCCTGCGGCAGATCGGACGGGACTCTGCCAAGCCCCAGGACCGGGCACGGGTCGCCTCGGTGACCAAGGGCATGGTCGCCACCATGGTCATGCAGGAGATCGAGGCCGGGCGCTGGAGCCTGGACACCACGATCGACGACGTCGTGCCGGGGCTGTACCCGGGCCACGGCTACGTCACCGTGGCCCAGCTGATGAACCACACCTCCGGGATGCCCGACGGGATCTACACCCTGCTCGGCGTCGGGGATGGTCAGGAGGCCGTCACCTCTCAGCAGCTGAAGGCCGCGATCGCCCGGCACTACCCCGAGCGCGAGATCGTGCGCGCGGCTCGCGAACTGGACTGGCTGTTCGAGCCAGGGGAGGGGCTCGCCTACTCGAACACCGGCTACGTCGTGCTGTCGATCATGCTGGAGGAGGTCTCCGGCACCCGGATCGAGGGCCTGATCCGAGACCGGGTGCTCCGGCCTGCAGGCATGCACCATTCCCGGCTGGAGGACTCCACGGTCGTGCGCGGGCGACACCTCATGCCCTACGGACGGTTCCAGGAGGGGCTCGTGGCGCTGGAGACGATCGATCCGTCGATCTTCTCCGGCGCCGGCGGCGTCTACGCCACGGCCGAGGACCTCACGAGCTTCTCAGGAGCGCTGCTGCGCGGGGAGCTGGTAAACCCCGAGCTGGTGGAGCAGATGATCACGCCGCAGGGGGCGGCAGCTCAGTTCGGGATGGGCTTCGGCCTCTATGTCGCCATGAGCCCCTGTCTGGACAGCTCGGGGCAGCCCGAGCGGCTGATCGGCCATGACGGTGCCGGGTTCGGCACCCAGACGCTGTCGTTCTCCACGGTCGACGCCTCCCGCCGGATGGCGATGTCCTGGTCCGGCCGCTCGTGGGTTCCGGGCGGCCCGGCCCCGGACGCCAATGCCGCCCTGCTGGCCGCGTTCTCCGCGACCTGCCCGGGCGAGACGCTGCCCGGTTCTCAGGCCGACGGGCCCGCCGGCGAAGCCGCGGCAGGGGAGGGCTCGGCCCTGCAGCTGTGAGCCGGGGTGCGGTCGCCGCTCAGCATCCGGGACGACGACGGCGCCTGTCGCAGACCTGCTGCGTGTGGCGCATACCCCATCCCATGGCTAGCGTGGCGAGTCTGATCTCGTTCCCAGGAGGCCGTCATGTCGAAGCACCGTCGCGGGTCGATGTCCGAGAGCACGCGCGATCGTCGTGAGGAGCGCCCGGAGCGCAAGCGCGAGGGCATCGGCATCCGCCGTCTGCGCGTGGTCCGCGTCGAGGACATCACCCCGAGGCTGCGTCGGATCGTGCTGACGGGGGAGGACCTCGACGGCTTCCCGTTCCGGGAGTTCGCGCCCTCGGACAAGGTCAAGCTGCTCTTCCCGGATCCGTCCACCGGCGTGCTGCCCATGCCGGAGTCCACGGAGAAGGGCCTGCGCTGGCCCGGCGGTCGCAAGCCCGAGACCCGCAGCTACACCGTGCGCGGCTTCGACCCAGAGAAGGCCGAGCTGCTGATCGAGTTCGTGCTCCACGACCACGGGATCGCCGGCAGCTGGGCCATCCGCGCGGCTCCGGGTGACGAACTGGGTGTGCTCGGCCCCAAGGGCGCCCGTCAGCTCCCAGCTGCTGCGCATTACGTGGCCCTGGGCGATGAGACCGCCCTGCCGGCCATCTCCCGGCTGATCGAGGAGGCGCCGGCTGAGTCTCGGGTGAGCGCTGTGATCGAGGTGGCCGACGCCGCCGAGGAGCAGCAGCTGGCCTCCCGCACCGGGGCCGACGTGCAGATCCGGTGGATGCACCGCGACTCCACACCCCTTCCCGACGGCTGCCTCAGTCTCCTGGAGCCGACCGTGGACGAGCTCGATCTCGGGGATCCCGAGGAGCTCTTCGTCTTCGCGGCGGGGGAGTCGCACGCCATGAAGGCCCTGCGCGGGCGGATCGCCGAGCGGGTGCGGCTGAACAAGCACCAGCTCGATATCCACGGCTACTGGAAGGACCGCACGCGGGCCGACCCGCGGCGTCGTCGCTGAACCCGCAGCCACCCTGCGTGGCAGGACCGAGGGCTAGACTGCTCGGGCATCTCGTCGGGTCCGGACCCGACGACACCGATCCGCGAGCACGAGAGGCAGGCCGGGTTCCGCGTGACGACCTCCGCATCACCGAAGCTCGAGACCCAGGCCCTGCGGATCCTCGAATCGGTCTTCGGCTACGAGTCCTTCCGCGGCAAGCAGGCGGAGATCGTGGAGCATGTGGCCGCGGGCGGCGACGCCGTCGTGCTGATGCCCACCGGCGGCGGCAAGTCGCTGTGCTACCAGATCCCCGCGCTGATGCGGCTGGGCACGGGCGTGGTCATCTCCCCGCTGATCGCCCTGATGGAGAACCAGGTCGACGCCCTGGCTGCGGTAGGGGTGAACGCTGCGTACCTGAACTCGTCGCTGTCCTTCGAGGAGGCCGACGAGATCGAGCGGAGGCTGCTGGCCGGTGAGCTCGACATGGTCTACATGGCCCCCGAGCGGCTCGTGCAGCCGCGCACCCTGCAGCTGCTCTCGCGGGTGCAGGTCTCGCTGTTCGCGATCGACGAGGCGCACTGCGTGTCCCAGTGGGGCCACGACTTCCGCAAGGACTACCTGGGACTGTCCGTGCTGGCCGAGCGCTTCCCCGACGTCCCCCGGATCGCCCTGACCGCCACGGCCACGCAGGCCACCCATGAGGAGCTCACGCAGCGGCTGTCCCTGCAGGATGCCCAGCACTTCGTGGCCAGCTTCGACCGGCCCAACATCCAGTACCGGATCGTCGAGAAGGACCAGCCGCGCCAGCAGCTGCTGTCCCTGATCCGCAACGAGCACCCCGGAGACGCCGGCATCGTCTACTGCCTGTCCCGCAAGTCCGTGGAGCAGACCGCCGCGTTCCTGTCCAAGCAGGGGATCGACGCCGAGGCCTACCACGCGGGTCTCACCGAATCCGAGCGCTCGCAGCGCCAGGCACGCTTCCTGCGCGAGGACGGCGTGGTCATGGTCGCCACGATCGCCTTCGGCATGGGCATCGACAAGCCCGACGTCCGCTTCGTGGCCCACCTGGACCTGCCCAAGTCGATCGAGGGCTACTACCAGGAGACCGGGCGCGCAGGCCGTGACGGGCTGCCCTCGACCGCCTGGCTGGCCTACGGGCTGCAGGACGTCGTGCAGCTGCGGCGGATGATCGATCAGTCCGAGGGCACCGCCGAGCACCAGCGCTCGCAGCGCCAGCACCTGGACGCCATGCTGGCGCTGTGCGAGACGATGACGTGCCGCCGCGTGCAGATCCTCAGCTATTTCGGTCAGACCGGTGAGCCCTGCGGCAACTGCGACAACTGCCTGAACCCGCCCCAGGGCTGGGACGCCACCGTCCCCGCGCAGAAGATCCTCTCGGCGATCATCCGCCTGGACCGCGAACGACGCCAGCACTTCGGCTCGGGGCAGCTCATCGACATCCTGCGCGGCAAGCCGAACCCGCGCTCCACCGAGTCGAATCACGAGGCCCTGAGCGTGTGGGGCATCGGGCAGGACCTGAGCCCGCAGCAGTGGAAGGGCCTGGTCCGGCAGCTGCTGGCCCGTGACGTCCTGGCCGCGGTGGGCGACTACGCCACCTTGGCGCTGGGACCCGAGGCCGACGGCGTCCTGCGCGGGCGGACCACCCTGGAGCTGCGCAAGGATTCGGAGCGCAGTCGTGGTTCGGCTGCGCGCGGATCGCGGACGACGGCCGCCGCAGCACGCAGCGAGCTCACGCCGGAGGAGATGGAGATCTTCGAGGCGCTGCGCAAGTGGCGCACGGCCCAGGCGAAGGAGCAGGAGGTCCCCGCCTACGTCGTGTTCGCCGACGCCACCCTGATCGCGATCGCCCAGCGCCGCCCGGAGACCACCTCCGAGCTCCACGGCGTCAGCGGCATCGGCGCGAGGAAGCTGGACCGCTACGGCTCCGCCGTCGTCGACGTGGTCACCCGGACCCTCAGCTGACCCGTCCCGTCGTCATCCGCAGGCCGCTGACGCTGTCTGATGCGCCGCCGCTTCGGCGCTCGCCCCATCGAGTGGCGTCGCGGCGTGCGATCGAGGACCCGCTGTCATCGAGTGGCGTGGTGGTGTGCGTTTCGACATCGAAACGCACACCACCATGCCACTCGATAGGGGAGACGACACTGCGGAGCCACTCGATGCGGGAAGCGCACGGCAAGGCCGCTCGAGCCGCGCTGTGCACGGCATGTCGAAACGCTTGAAAAGCAATCAATGCCTTAGGTCAGAGTGCGTGACGCGGCATTACAGAGAGGGAGCAGTGACCTCGACGTCCCCGAACGGGTGTGTATTGAACTGGGACAAGGCGAGTTGCCGGGTGTTGTCGATCACATCTGGGCCGAAATCTGTCCCCAGGTGAGCGGGGACGGTCGCGTCGTCACGATCCGATGCAGATGGATCGGATGTGACGCTGGCCGACTCATGGGTCGGGGAAGCGGCTCGACCGATGCTGGCCTACCGTGGGGCTCATGGATTCGACGACTCAGCAACCTCACCGGACGCACGACTCCTCCGCGGAGGAACAGGCCCGCGAGATCGCCGCCGGCCTCGAGGGCGTGCGCGAGCGCATCGCAGCGGCGGCGCGGGAAGCCGGACGCGATCCGGAGGGCATCCGCCTGCTGCCGGTGTCCAAGACGGTGCCCGCCGAGCGGCTGCGCGCCGCCGTCGCCGCCGGGTGCCGGGAGCTGGGGGAGAACAAGGTCCAGGAGGCCGCGGGCAAGGCCGCCGAGCTCGCCGACCTGGAGCTGCGCTGGTCGGTGATCGGGCATCTTCAGCGCAACAAGGCCAAGGACGTGGCGGCCTTCGCCCACGAGCTGCAGTCCTTGGACAGCCTGCGCACCGCAGAGGCACTCGAGCGCCGCCTGCAGGGAGAGGGGCGCAGCCTCGAGGTGATGGTCCAGGTCAACACCTCCGGCGAGGAGTCCAAGTCCGGGCTGGCCCCGGAGCAGCTGCCCGAGCTGCTGAGCGAGCTGGAGCAGTTCGAGACGCTGCGGGTCACGGGGCTGATGACCATCGCCATGGACTCCGAGGACGAGCAGCGGGTGCGCGGCTGCTTCCGGCTCCTGCGTCAGCTGCGCGATCGGGCGCGCGAGGACGGCCCGGGTTTCGTGGGCGATGGCGAGCTGTCCATGGGCATGTCCGGCGACCTCGAGCTGGCGATCGCCGAGGGGGCCACCTGCGTGCGGGCGGGGCGCGCGATCTTCGGCCGGCGACCGCGCCCCTGAGGCGATGGCGCCGCCTGGTCTGAGCGGGGCCGAGGCAGCAGGGTATTGTTGCCCTCCCGCAAAGGCCATGTGACGGCAGCGGCGGAGCCCCCGAAGGAGATCTGCGCATGAGCGGAAGTCGCACCGAGACCTCGGAGTATGCGGATCCCCTGGTCATGGAGATGGGGGAGCGGCGCCGACGGAACCTGTTCGGCGCGCGCAACGTGCTCTCCCTGCTGGCCCTGCTCGGGCTGTGCATGGCAAGCACCTCGCTGGCAGCCGGCGGGGCCCCGGAGGCCTGGATTCCCTGGCGCTCCGAGGCCGATGAGCGCAGCTACCTCTTCGCCACGATCTGCCTGCAGGCGGCCATGACGATCAGCGGCATGCTGGTCGCCCACACCGTCCTCAGCCAGCCGCCGCGCGTCGGGCCCCGGATCCTGGCGGGACGCATCGGCACGTACTTCATCACGCTGATCCCGATCGCGGGCGTCCTGGTGGTCGCCGAGCTGCTCAGCGACGGCCCCCTGCCGGTGCCCCGGCTTCTCGTGGCCATGATCGCGGTCTATCCGGTATGCATAGCGGTGATCGACCTGCTGCTGGCGCCCCTGCTGCTGCGGCAGTGGGCGTGGGTGATCGCCTTCGCCGCGCTGACGGTGTGGATGGTCGTGGCGCTGGCCACCGGCACCACCCAGGTCTCGGCTCCGACCACGTTCATGGCGGTGCTCTCCGGGGTGGAGTTCCTCTCCGACGCCGCGACCGTGAACTCGGTCCTCACACTCGGAACGTGCTTCTGGGCGGGAGCCGCCGTGGCCTGTCTGGGAAACCTGGTGGACAGCCACGGCCCGGTCGTGCGGACCATGGTGCCGCCCATGGCCGCGCTCGGCACGCTGATCTTCCTGCCGCAGATGCTCACCGGCGCCTCCGTCGGACACATCATGCTGGCCACGGCACTGGCCCCGCTCGTGGACGTCGACCAGCCGCGCTGGCTGACGGAGTTCGACGTCGGCTTCGGTCTGCTGACCATCGGCTGGGCCGCGGGTGTCGTCGGCAGCCTCCTCGTGGTCGGGACGATCACACCGTGGGGCACAGCGGTGAGCGCCCTCGTGATCGGCGGCGGTCTGAGCGTGCTCATCGGATCCCTGGCGGGGCGCCACTGGGGCAGCGGCACATCGTCGGACCCGCACGGGGCGGCCTCGGCGCTGAGCGGCCGAGGCAGGCGCCACCGGGAGGCGACGCGGCGCGGACGGGCCCTGAGGCCGGGTGAGCACGCCGGGTTCCCGGACTCGCGGCGTCGTCTGGTGGCCGATCTGGGACGGACGTACTGGGAGGAGCGCGCGCAGGACGACGACGAGCCCGGGGCGCGCTGAGCACCACGACGCCTGCGCCGCCGGGCGGGGGCGCCCCATTAGAGTGGGGCGCGTGAATCGAGTGCTCGTCATCGCGGCGCATCCGGCGGAGACCGCGCAGCTGCCACCGGAGGCCGACGTCGTCCTGACCGGGATCGGCATGTCCCGAGCCGCCGCGGTCACGGCCCGTGCGGTGCTCGAACGGGCTCCGTCGCCGGCCGAGCGCCGTGGGCTCAGGGTGGTGAACCTGGGCAGCTGCGGTGGCCTGCGGCCCGGGCTGTCGGGGGTCTGCGAGCCCTCCGAGATCCTCAACCGGGATGTCGACGCCGACCTCATGCGCGCCATGGGCTCCGATCCCGATGACCTGATCCGCCTGCCCGAGCTGGGGCAGACCGGCGACGGCTCCGTGCTGGCCACCGGCGACTCGCTCGTGGCCGGCGGGCCGGTGCGCGATGCCCTGGCCGAACGGGCCCACCTGGTGGACATGGAGGGCTTCGCGGTGGCCACGGCCTGCCGCGAGCTGGGCGTGACCCTGCGCATGGCCAAGCACGTCTCCGACGACGCCGACTCCCAGGCCCTCGAATGGCTCGAGCGGGTGCAGATCTCCGCGCGCGAGCTCGATGCCTGGTACCGGGCCCATCACCACGAGCTGGTCTCCGGCGCACCGGCCGACGCAGCGTCGAATCGACCGGAGGACGAGGCATGAAGCTGATCCGACAGCGCGATTCCCTGGGGCCCGAGCTGGACTACACCGCCGGCGAGCGGATGCTGCGCGCAGTGCGGGCCAGCCGCGAGCCCGTGCTGCGGCTCTACCAGCCCCGGCCCACGGTGGCCTTCGGGCGCCGTGACGAGCTGCTGGCCGGCTTCGGCGCAGCGGAGCGCTCCGCTCGGTGCAGCGCCTTCACCCCGCTCGTGCGCAAGGTCGGCGGGCGGGCGGCCGCTTACCACCGCGGCTGTCTGATCATCGACCACATCGAGCCCTCGGAGGATCCCAAGGCCGGGATCCAGGACCGCTTCGAGCTCTTCGGCGACATGATCGTGGCGGCCCTCGAGGAGCTCGAGGTCCATGCGGATGTCGGCGAGCTGCCGGGGGAGTACTGCCCCGGGGAGCACAGCGTCCACGGCACGGGGCGCACCGTCGATCGGGCGCAGGCGCAGATCAAGCTCGCCGGTGCCGCCCAGCGCGTCGTCTCCGATGCCTGGTACTTCTCCACGGTGATCGTCGTGGAGCAGTCCGAGCCGCTGCGCTCCGTGCTCACGGACGTCTACCGCGACCTCGGCCTGCAGTGGGATCCCGGCACCTGCGGGGCCGTCGACGACCTCCGCCCCGGCACCCGCGTCTCGGAGGTCGAGGCCGCGGTGCGCAAGGTCTACGGCATGTACGCCCGGCACATGGGCTACGGATCACTGAGAGAGCAGGCCTTCTGATGTGCGGACGCTATGTGATCGCCCGGGCCGCCGGGGACCTGATGGCTGATGTCGATGCCGCCCCCGGCGAGCCCTTCCAGGGCGAGGACCTCGACGAGCTGCGGGCCAACTGGAACGTCGCGCCCACCACCGAAGTGCCCATCGTCCTGGAGCGGCTCGACGACGGCCAGGTGCTGCGCGAGCTGCACGTGGCCCGCTGGGGCCTGGTGCCGTCGTGGGCCAAGGAGATCTCCGTGGGCGCCCGCATGTTCAACGCGCGCTCGGAGACCGCCGCCGAGAAGCCCTCGTTCCGCGCGGCCGTGAAGAAGCGGCGCTGCGCGATCCCAGCCAACGGGTACTACGAGTGGCGCAAGCGGCTCGGACCCGACGGCAAGCCCGCCAAGGGCACCAAGGACGCTCCGGCCAAGCAGCCGTACTTCATCCACCCGCCCAGCGAGTCCGAGAACATCTGGTTCGCCGGGCTCTACGAGTGGTGGCAGGACCCGCAGGGCCAGTGGATCCTCTCGTGCTCGATCCTCACCGCCGAGTCCCCGGATCCGGACAGCGACGACGAGACCCTGGCCGAGCTCGCCGCGATCCACGACCGCATCCCGGTGGCCATGGATCGCGATGCCCTCGATGCCTGGCTCGACCCCTCCGCGGAGGACAAGGACGGAGCCCAGGCCCTCATCGAGCGCGTTGTGGCCCAGCACGAGACCGTGGCGGCCACGTGGGAGCTGAGGCCGGTGGGCCAGGCCGTGGGCAGCGTGCGGAACAACTCGCCGGAACTCGTCGAGCCGGTGGCCTCCCTCTTCTAGCGTGACAGCACCGGGGATCCGCCCCGGTCGACGGCGGCTTCCCCGGGTCCGCGTGGGTCAACACGGTCGTCACGCCGTCCGGTCTGATCGTGTTCTGGACGTCGAAGGAATCGCGCAAAGCTCTCAACCTGCAGTCGAACCCCAAGGTCTCGCTCGTGGCGGTGGACGGCCAGGGTCATGAGATCCAGGCCCATGCTGAGGCTCAGGTCCTGACCGGCCCGGAGGCCGGGCAGGCCGGTCAGGCGCTCGCTCAGGCCCACCCCGGAGGCGATGCCGATCCGGAGACCGCGATCCTGGTGGGGCCATCGGTCGTGTGCGCCCGGTGGGTCGACGCCACGCAGGTGCCCCCGCACGCCCAGGAAGCCTCCTTCTGAGCTTCAGCTCGAGCGCTCGGCCAGGCTCCGGCAGCGGCTCAGCGCCGCCAGGATCTCCGCGCGACGCGGCATGGCCATGTCGCCTGGGTGCCCGCGCCGCGGGGACAGGGCGTCCAGGCCGTCGCGGTCGATCGTCTCGAGAACCCGATCGATCGCCGCGGCAGCTGTCGTCGTCCCGTCCAGGTGCCCGGCCGCAGCGTCCAGCGCCAGGGCGATCGCCTGGGTCTGGCCCGGCTCCATGAGCTGGGCCAGCGCCGAGAGGTCGACGTCCTCGTGGCCTCGCTGGATCGTGTGCAGTCCCCGGGCCCGCGACGGCTTGGGGCGCTCGCCGTCCCCGCTCGATCCCCGTTCGCGCCGGCCGCGCACGGAGCCGCCGTCGCGGCGCGGGGCGCCCAGGGCTCCGGCAGGCAGCACGCGGTCCACACCGTGGGGGAACAGCTCGTCGTCGCCCTCCTCCAGGGCGGCAGGCTGCTCGGCGATCAGCTGTCGCACCTGGGCGGTGGCATCGCGCGGCTGGTAGGACTCCATGGCGATCACGTGATCGGCGGCCTCGAAGAACGCGCTCGAGCCTCCAGCGACCAGCACGGTCGAGACGCCGAGCTGGCGGCGCAGCGGGCCGATACGGTCCATGAAGGGCGTGATCGGCTCGGCATCGGCCGGGACCAGGGCGCGCATGCGGGCGTCGCGGATCATGAAGTTCGTGGCCGAGGTGTCCTCGTCGATCAGCAGGGCGGGGCTGCGTGCCTCGAGCGCCTCGACCAGACCGGCGGCCTGGGAGGTCGAGCCGCTGGCATTGGCGGTGACGAACGCGGAGGTGTCGGTGCCCTGCGGAAGCCCCCCGATGAACGGGGAGATGTCCGTGCCGGCCACGCTGCGTCCGTCCTCGGCGCGGATGGACACGGCGTCGGGACGGGTGAGCACCCACTCGCGTCCATCGCCGGCGATATGCGGATGGATCCCGCGCTCCAGGGCGCGCAGCAGCGTGGACTTGCCGTGGTAGCCGCCGCCCACGATGACCGTGATGCCCTCCGGGATCCCCATGCCGGTCACCGTGCGGCCGCTGGGCAGCTCGAAGCTCGTGCGCAGGGTCTCGGGGCACTGCAGGGGCTGTGCGCCGCGGCGCAGCGGAAGGTCGGAGTCCCCGGAGGCCCGCGGCAGGATCGAGCCCTCGCCCACGAAGGCGATCAGCCCGCGCTCGCGCAGCTGCGACTGAAGATCCAGCTGATCCAGCACCAGCTCCACATGCTTGCGCAGCGCCTCGACGTCCAGGGCGCCGGGCAGCAGCGAGCGCTCCACCGCCTCGGGCAGGGCCTCGGCCAGCAGCGCGGTTGCGGCGCGGCCGCGGATCCGTCGCCCGCCGGCCGGCAGGGCGGCCTCCAGCCGCAGCTCCACGCGCTCGCGATCGACGAGCACGGCCGTGCGCTCTAGGACCTGCTGGCCCGGGACCATCATCCGCAGGGAGCCGGCGGCCTTGTCGCGACCGCTCGGGCCGACTCGTCGCAGCGCGTCGCAGAGCAGCCGCGTGAGGTGATCGCCCGCGGCCACGCGCTGGGAGTGCTCGCGCACCAGCTCGGCTGGCACCGCGGTCGCCGCGCGATCGAGCACCAGGCGGATCTTCGACGGCGGCGCATACGGGTCGGACTGCACATGATCCACGTGCAGCACTGCCGGGCCCAGGTCCCAGGCACCCTGCAGGTCGCGGTAGGCGGGGTAGCCGCGCCCGTCCATCCGGGCGAGCTCACGGCGGAGATCATCGAGGGTGCGCATCCCTCCAGGCTAGGCACGAGCTCGGCGTCTCGGCCAGCGAGGGCCACGCCGCCCGCGTCGTCTCCGACGGGTGCCGCGGTGGCGCCCCTCGTGCGTCGAGCGGCGCCGTGGCGTGCCCAGCCGCATCGTCGGGGGCCTTCCGTACTCTGGTGCCTCATGAGCGATCCAGCCCCCCGTGACGCCGCCGGCAGCGGCCAGGACAGCACCGCCGAGCGAGCCCATGAGGTCATCCGCGTGCTCGGCGCGCGGCAGAACAACCTGCAGGACATCTCGATCGAGATCCCCAAGCGCCGGCTCACGGTCTTCACCGGAGTGTCGGGCTCGGGGAAGTCCTCGCTCGTGTTCTCGACCGTCGCCTTGGAGTCGCAGCGGCTGATCAACGAGACCTACAGCTCGTTCGTGCAGGGGTTCATGCCGTCCATGGCGCGCCCGGACGTCGATCTGCTGGAGGGCCTGACCGCCGCGATCATCGTGGACCAGGAGCGCATGGGCTCGAACCCGCGCTCCACGGTCGGCACCGCCACCGACGCCCACGCGGTGCTGCGCATCCTGTTCTCCCGGCTGGGGGACCCGCACATCGGTCCGCCCCCGGCGTTCTCGTTCAACACGCCGTCGGTCACGGCCAAGGGCTCCATCACCGTGGCCAAGGGCAGGCAGGAGAAGCAGCTGAGCTCCTTCACGCGCACCGGCGGGATGTGCCCCGAGTGCGAGGGCCGCGGCATGGTCTCGGACCTGGATCCGCATGAGCTCTACGACCCGACCAAGTCGCTCGAGGACGAGGGCGCCATCACGGTCCCCGGCTACAAGGCCGGCGGCTGGTCCGTGCGCTACTACGCCGAATCCGGGTTCCTGGATCCGGCCAAGAAGATCGGCGACTACACCGAGCAGGAGCTGCACGACTTCCTGCACCACGAGCCCGAGCGCATCAAGTTCCGGGGCATCAACACGACGTACGAGGGCCTGATCCCCAAGATCCGCACCTCCATGCTCTCCAAGGACCGCGAGTCCATGCAGCCCCACATCCGGGAGTTCGTGGACCGGGCCGTCGCCTTCTCGACCTGCCCGCAGTGCGGCGGCACCCGGCTGTCCCAGGCGGCGCTGTCGTCGCTGATCGACGGCAAGTCCATTGCCGATCTGTGCCGGATGCAGATCACGGAGCTCGCCGAGTGGGTCCGCACCCGCGACCTGACCTCGGCCGGTCCGCTGCTGGAGCCGCTTCAGCAGATCCTGGACTCGTTCATCGACATCGGCCTGGGCTACCTCTCCCTGGACCGAGCCACCGGCACGCTCTCGGGCGGCGAGTCCCAGCGCACCAAGATGATCCGCCACCTGGGCTCGGCGCTCTCGGATGTCACCTACGTCTTCGAAGAGCCCACCACCGGCCTGCACCCGCACGACATCGAGCGCATGAACCGCCTGCTGCTGAGCCTGCGCGACAAGGGCAACACCGTGCTGGTCGTCGAGCACAAGCCCGAGGTCATGCGCATCGCCGACCACATCGTGGACCTCGGCCCCGGGGCGGGCTCCGACGGCGGGCGGATCACCTTCCAGGGCGGCTTCGACGAGCTGCGCGCCTCCGAGACCCTGACCGGGCGCCACGTGGAGTACCGCGCCCGCCTCAAGGACGACGTCCGTCGGGCGAGCGGCGCGCTCGAGATCCGCGGGGCGGATGCCCACAACCTCCAGGACGTCGACGTCGACATCCCCCTGGGCGTGCTCACCGTCATCACGGGCGTGGTCGGGTCGGGCAAGTCCTCGCTGGTCCACGGCTCGCTGCCGGCCGATGCCGCGCAGGCCCACGGCGTGGTGAGCATCGACCAGGCCCCGATCCGGGGATCGCGGCGCTCGTCCCCGGCCACCTACACGGGTCTGCTCGAGCCCATCCGCAAGGCCTTCGCCAAGGCCAACGGCGTCAAGCCCGCGCTGTTCTCCGCGAACTCGGAGGGCGCCTGCCCGCAGTGCGGCGGCGCCGGGGTGATCGAGACCGATCTGTCCGTCATGGCCTCGGTCTCCAGCCCGTGCGAGCTGTGCGAGGGGCGCCGCTACGACGCCTCCGTGCTCGAGCACACCTTCGGCGGCAAGGACATCGCCCAGGTGCTGTCCATGTCGGTGGCTGAGGCTGCGGAGTTCTTCGCCGGCGCAGAGGCCAGGATCCCGGCCGCGCAGAAGATCCTCGCCCGGCTGCAGGACGTGGGCCTGGGCTACCTGCGGATCGGCCAGCCGCTGACCACGCTGTCCGGCGGCGAGCGTCAGCGCCTCAAGCTGGCGGCGCACCTGGGGGAGAAGGGCGGGGTGATCGTGCTCGACGAGCCGACCACCGGCCTGCACCTGGCCGACGTAGCCGCCATGCTGGAGATGCTCGATCGCCTCGTGGACGGCGGACGCACCGTGATCGCCGTGGAGCACCACCAGGCGGTCATGGCCCACGCGGACTGGATCATCGACCTGGGCCTGGGCGCGGGCACCGAGGGCGGGCGCGTGGTCTTCCAGGGGACCCCGCGCCAGCTCGTCGAGGACGCCTCCACGCTGACCGGGCAGCACCTGGCGGAATACGTGCAGGACTGACGACGGCGGCCGACCCTGCATCGGCCCCAGAGCCATGACGGGCCGGTCGGCCTCTGTCCGCCGTCGAGCGTGCTCAGGCCGGCCACATCCCCGAGGCGCCCCGGCGGTGGGAGCCCATCAGGTGCAGGTCGACCATCCCGATCGCCGACATCAGCGCGTACATGGTGGTGGGCCCCACGAACACGAAGCCCTCCTTCTTCAGCGCCTTCGACATCGCCTTCGACTCCGGCGACTGGGTGGGAACCTCGGCCATGGTCCGCGGCTGCGGTGTGGTCTCCGGCTGGAAGGACCAGATCAGCTGCGCCAGCCCGCCCTCGTCCCGCAGCGCGATCGTGGCCTGAGCGTTCGTGATCGTGGCCCGGATCTTGGCCCGATTGCGCACGATGCCGGCATCGGCCATCAGGCGGGCCTCGTCGTCGTCGCCGAATCCGGCCACGGCCTCCGGGTCGAAGCCGGCGAAGGCCTTGCGGAAGGCCGGGCGCTTGCGCAGGATCGTGGCCCAGGACAGCCCGGACTGGAAGGCCTCGAGGCTCAGCCGCTCGAACAGTCCCTGCTCGTCGCGGATCGGCATGCCCCACTCGGTGTCGTAGTACTGCTGCAGCAGCGGGCCGGCCGCCGCCCACTCGGGGCGCAGCAGCCCGTCGTGGCCGCGCACGAGCCCGTGCTCGTCGGGCGCGGCTCCCGGAGGGTCGGCGCTCGGATCGCTCATGGGGCTCCTCGGCTCGAGAGACGGAAGACGGCGGGCGCGCTGCTGCGCGCCCGCCGAGATCCTACGGTCCGGCGAACCCGCCGGGGGTGCCTGCGGCTCAGACCGCGGCGTGCTTGCCCTTGCCGTGGATGAGCCCGCGGCGACCGGAGATCCGATCCCACAGCGGGCTGACGATCACGGCCAGCACGAGGAACGCGGCGAGAACGCCCAGCAGTCCGAGCACACCGGTGCCGAGACCGGCATCCGCCTTGGCGTCGAAGAAGAAGACGTCGCGGGTGCACAGCCACAGGTAGTGCAGCGGCTCCCACTGGGACAGCCCGTAGAAGAACCCGGGCAGCGCCTCGGGCGGGGAGACGGCCCCGGCCGAGGGCAGGCCCATGAAGACCAGGTAGAACATGGCCACGAGCATCCCGGCGCTGCCCATCACGGTGATCAGCGACAGGGTCGCCGCGCCGAAGGTCACGATGCCCAGCCAGGTCACCAGGAACAGCGTGCCGCCGTTGGGCATGGGGACATCCACCATTGCCCCGGCCAGCATCATCAGGCCCGACGCCCCGGCGGCGCCGATGATCACGATGCCGAGCTTGAGCGCGAAGGTCGCCAGCCGGGACATGCCGGTGGGGGGGTAGAACTTCAGCGAGGGGCCCATCTCCCAGGGGGTCACGCCGTTGAGCCCATCCACGAGGGTGGACACCGCCACGGAGCCGGACAGGCCCACGACCAGCGCCACGATGGCCCAGTAGAAGGGACCCATGCCCAGGGCGACGCCGTCGGGAAGCTCCTCCCAGACCGTCTGGTTCTCGACGATGGGATCGCTGAGCGTGCCCTCGGCGACCGTGGTGAGGCTCGGGGTCGGGCCGTCGGCCTTCTCGAGCTGCTGGATCTGGCTCTGCGCGCTCGGCAGCAGCTGCTCGCCCAGGTTCGAGGACGCCGACGAGACGGCCGGATCCATCACGCCAGTGGCCAGCCGGGAGGTCATGGACCCGGCCTGAGGGGAGGTGACGATGTCGATCACCGGCTGCTGGCCGTCGCCGTCGCCGCCCAGCGAGGCGCTGATCAGCGCGGTCGAGCGCTGGCTGAAGTCCGAGGGCACGACGATCGCGCCGTAAGCATCGCCGCGGTGCAGGGCGTCCTCGGCGTCCTCGCGGGAGAGCAGACGGAAGTCCACCTCGTCGCTGTCATCGCCCTGAGCCACGATCGCGTCGGCGATCTCCTGGCCCATCTGCACGTCGGTCTGCTTGCCGTCGGGCCCGGGCATCTGCGCGCCCTCGTCCTCGTTGACCACGGCGATCGGGAACTCGTGCAGGTTCTGCTGGGGCGAGCCGAGCCCGCCCATGTAGAGCAGGACGCCCAGGAAGCCGATGGCCATGACGGCCAGCGGCGGCAGCACCCAGCGGACGGTCCGCGGCAGCGCTCGCACGATCGGCCGAGTCGTGTCTGGCTTGGGAGAAGGTGCCAATTCGTGCTCCTGGCTTGACGTTTCGGGTATTCTCAATACACTGATGTATTGAATGTCTGGTATCCACGGTACACTCGAGCACTGCACTGACAGGACTCGACGGGAACTCGAAGGGACGTGAGATGCACGACGCATGGGCGGATGCCGCCACGGAGGTCGCCAAGCGATCGCGGACGCAGACTCGACGCCGCCTGATCGAGGCTACACCCAGGGTATTCGTGGAGCGCGGGATCGGTGGAGCCAGTGTGGCGCAGATCTGCTCGGCGGCGGGCTTCACCCGCGGTGCCTTCTACAGCAACTTCGAGTCCAAGGAGGAGCTGGCCGCAGCCATCTACGTGGACCACGTCGACGGCCTGGTCGAGCTGCTCTCGCACCGCGTGGTCGAGCAGCTCGAATCGGGCATGGCCATCGGCACGATCCTGCGAGAGGTCTTCGACGCGATCGCAGGGGTCTCCAACGGCTCCGACTGGCACCTGTTCCGGCTCGAGATGCACCTGGCCTCCCGTCGCAGCGAGCAGATGCGCCGGGTCGTCGAGGACCAGTACGAGCGTCTGCTGGGAGCGGCCGAGGAGGCGCTGGGACACGCCCAGGCCCACGGGGTGCGGCTCCAGCTGCCCGTCGACGTCCTGGCCCGTCTCTTCGTGGCCGTGCGCGATGGCGAGGAGATGCGCATGAAGGCACCCGTCGGCGACAGCCTCCTGCATCCCGTGTGGGATGCGTTCACGATCATCCCCAGTGATGATCAGCGCATGCCTCGGGCATGACTAGACTGTCTGTGATCATCCGCATCTGCGTCATGCGCCGGGGGCTGATGAGCATGCGTCCGGCGTACGGCTCACGGGCCGACCGCCTCTCGTCGGCCTGACGGCCCGCGAGCACGACTTCTACCAAGGAGCACGGAAGCCATGAGCACGCCGTCCGAGGGCACCGCCCCCTCCGCTGGCCCCGAGACCACCACCATCCAGGTCGTCACGGAGGTCCTGTCGCGGGAGGCCAACCGCCGCCTGACCGCCGAGGAGCGCGCCGCCGTCGAGGCCCTGCCTCCCCGCACCGCGATCCTGGTGGAGACGGTGGAGAACGGCGCCCGCGCCTCCCGCTTCCTGCTGGACACCGATGAGGTCTCCGCCGGCCGCCACCCCAGCTCGGACGTCTTCCTGGACGACGTCACCGTCTCGCGCAAGCACGCCGGCTTCCTGCGCCGGGAGAACGGCTTCGAGCTCGTCGACCAGGGCTCGCTCAACGGGACCTACGTCAACGGCGACCGCGTGGACTCGGTGCGCCTGAACAGCGGCGACGAGGTCCGCATCGGCAAGTTCACCTTCGTCTACTACAGCTCCGCTCGCACCGCCGGTCAGGGCGCCTGAGCCGCTGGCCGCGCCAGGAGCCTGCCGCGCGCGTGGTCCTCGACGCAGTCAGTCGCATCCGTTGAAGGGAGGACGCCCGTGAGCGATCAGCCCGCCGCCGACCGGCCCGTCCGCCGCGTCAGCATCGGCCCGCTGCTGCGGGCGCTCGAGCCGGACTTCCCCGGTATCACTGCCTCCAAGATCCGCTTCCTCGAGGATCAGGGGCTCGTGCACCCCGAGCGCACCGCCTCGGGCTATCGCAAGTACAGCGCCCAGGACCTCGAGCGCCTGCAGGCGGTGCTGCGACTGCAGCGCGAGCACTACATGCCGCTGAAGGTCATCCGCGAGCTCGCCGACGCCGGGCGGCTGCTGGACTTCCAGGAGCCTGCCGCACCGGTCGCCTCGAAGGACCGTGAGCCTGCCGAGAGCTCGGAGCAGCAGCAGACGGATGTGCCGTCGTCCGGGCCCCTGCTCAGCCGCCGCAGCGAGCACTCCCTGACCATGCGCGAGCTGTGCCGGCGCTCCGGTGCCGGCGTGGCGCTGGTGCGGGAGCTGCTGAACTTCGGGCTGATCCGCGACGGCGAGGGCCACTTCGACAGCCACGACATCGCCGTGGCGGCCGCCGCCCGCGAGCTGCAGGCCTTCGGCGTGGAGCCGCGGCACCTGCGCACCCTCAGGCAGGCCGCCGACCGGGAGACCGGGCTCGTGGAGCAGGCCGTGGCCACCGAGGCGACCCGGCGCACCCAGGAGTCGGCGCGCCGAGCCGCCCAGCGCGCCGAGGAGATCGCCGGGCTGTGCCTGTCGATGCACGCCGCGCTCGTATCCAGCCGCCTCGAGCAGCTGCAGCGGGGGATCGCCCCCGAGGAGCCGTCGCAGGGCTGAGGCGGCACCGCAGCCGGCCGCGAATGATTCGGAAAGGACCGCTATGGCCCAGGAGGACCACCTCATGGAGATCGACGGTGTGCGCATGGATCTGCCCTCAGCACAGCCCGTCGTGGTGCTGCGCGAATCCAGCGGCAGCCGCTTCCTGCCGATCTGGGTGGGCAGCTCCGAGGCCACCTCGATCGTGTTCGCCGTGCAGGGCATCGAGCCGCCCCGCCCGCTGACTCACGACCTGCTGCTGTCGGTCGCCGCCTCCTTCGGCCGCAGCCTCGAGCGGGTGCGCGTGCACATGGTCGAGGACACGGTCTTCCACGCCGCGCTGGTCTTCGACGACGGCACCGTGGTGGACTCCCGGGCCTCGGATGCCATCGCGCTGGCGGTGCGCGTCGAGTGCCCGGTGGTGTGCGCGTCGTCGGTGCTGGAGCAGGCCGGGCTGATCATGACGGGCGACGGCGAGCTGCGCGCACCCGGGGAAGCGGCGCCCGGTGACGGCGATGCTGCGGGCCCCGAGGAGGCCGACCGGCAGGTCCGGCGCTTCCGCGACTTCCTGGACACGGTGGATCCCGAGGATTTCCAGGGCTGACGGGTAGACTTCCGGGAGCGAGTCCGTCGGGCCCGCTTCCGCCTCCGGCATCTGCCGCGGGACGTCATCGGCAGCACAGGAAGGGAGGACGCGCGTGAAGGACACCGACCACGTCGAGCACCTCTCCGCCGGTTTCCCGGACGATCTCCTCTCCGAGGACCCCATCCTGCCGATCTTCACGTCCCTGACCGGCGGCACCCAGGGCGTGCTCTTCGACGACGAGCGCCAGGCCCTCGACGACACCGTCGGCTATCGCGGCGCCACCGCCTGCAAGATCGCCGGCATCACCTACCGTCAGCTCGACTACTGGGCGCGCACCGAGCTCGTAGAGCCCACGGTGCGCAGCGCCAAGGGCTCCGGCACGCAGCGCCTCTACAGCTTCCGCGACATCGTCGTGCTCAAGATCGTCAAGCGCCTGCTGGACACCGGCGTCTCGCTGCAGCAGATCCGCTCGGCTGTCCACGCGCTGCACGAGCGCGGCGTGGAGGATCTGGCCCGCCTGACGCTCATGAGCGACGGCGCCTCGGTCTACGAGTGCACCTCCCAGGAGGAGGTCATCGATCTTGTCCAGGGTGGGCAGGGCGTCTTCGGGATCGCCGTGGGCCGCGTCTGGCGCGAGGTCGAGGGCTCCCTGGCCGGAATGCCCCCGGCCAACGGAGATGCCGAGGCCGGGGAGTTCCCCGGCGACGAGCTCTCCGCCCGGCGTGCGCGCCGCCAGCAGAATGTCAGCTGATCCCGGGCTCCAGCGGCTGATCCGGCCCGTCCGCCCAGCCGACGGCCCGATCTGACTCCGACCGTCCGCATCGGGCAGCCGTTTCTCGACCGTCGATTCCTCGAGCGGTCTCTTCGTCACTTCCGGCTCATGGAGCGCCCCCGGCTCGGCGGCGCTGAACCAGACGGCTCAGTCCAGCAGGCCCCTCAGGATCGAGGTGAAGCGCGCTGCCATGTCCGCGGCATCGGCGCCCGGCCAGCGGTGGATCGGCCAGGCAGCGCCCTGCGCGCGATGCCACACGGGGCGATCGGGGATGACCTGGGAGACCAGCAGCGCGCCGAACAGCTCCTGCAGCTCTGCCACGCGATGCTGATGCTCGGGATCGTCCTCGGCCACCTTGTTGACCAGCACGGAGGCCGAGGGCACGGCGCGCTTGGAGCTGGTCTCGAACTGACCGATCGCCGTCATGGTGCGCTGCGCGCCGGCCACGGAGAACAGCGACGGCTCCGCGACGGTGAGCACCTTGTCCGAGGCGGCCCAGGCCAGCCGGGTCAGCGCGTTGAGGTTCGGCGGGCAGTCCACCAGCACCAGGTCGTAGTCCGTGTCCAGCCCCTCGAGGGAGCGGGAGAGCCGATCCAGGTCCTTGCCGCGGAAGGTCGAGCGGTCCAGGCGCGAGGAGCTCGACGAGCCCGGCAGCACATCCAGGCGGGCCGAGGAGGTCCTGCCGGTGTCCCGGGCGGCCGCGTGCTCGCGCTCGATCCACGCCGAGGGCACGGCGGCGGCACGGGCCCCGGAGCGGGCCACGCGGCCGTTGAGCACCGAGCCCGCGTCCGCAGAGCTGCTGGCGACGGCGCCGAGGCCGGTGGTGGCATCAGCGTGCGGATCGAGATCGACCACGAGGGCGCGATGGCCGTCGTCCATGGCCGCCGAGGCCAGGCCGAGGGCCACGGAGGACTTGCCGACCCCGCCCTTGAGGCTCGAGATGCTCACGATCTGCACAGTGGGATCCTCCGACGTCGGTGCCTCCGCCTCTGGGGATGCTCCATGTGGGGGAACAGGCGGGCGCCCTCATGGTACCCAGCGAGGGCCGCCGGACCGGCAGGGCGGCAGCGCGCCGCCGCGCCGATACAGTGGGGGCCATGCGACGCTTCGACATCATCATCATCGGCTCGGGCTCGGGCAACACGATCCTCTCGGAGGCCTACGAAGGTCTGGACGTCGCGCTCATCGACGGCGGGATCTTCGGCGGAACCTGCATCAACGTGGGCTGCATCCCCACCAAGATGTACGTCTACCCAGCGGAGATCTCAGAGTCGTCGCGCGAGCTGGACCGGCTTGGCGTCTCCGTCTCGATCCAGGACGTGCGCTGGCGCGAGATCCGGGACCGCATCTTCGGGCGGATCGACGCGATCTCCGAGGGCGGGCTGGCCTACCGGCAGTCGCTGGAGAACGTCACCGTGTTCCAGGAGATGGTCCGCTTCACCGGCCCCAAGACGCTGATGACGGCCTCGGGCGAGCAGCTCACGGCGAATCAGATCGTGATCGCCTCCGGCTCGCACATCACCACCCCGGGGGTGCCCGGCGAGGACCTTCCGCAGGTGCACACCTCGGACACCGTGATGCGCATCGACGACCTGCCGCAGCGCGTGGTAGTGGTCGGCGGCGGGTTCATCGCCGCGGAGTTCGCGCACATCTTCCACGGACTGGGCTCCTCGGTCGTGCAGCTCAACCGCTCCGGGAGGCTGCTGCGCGCCCATGACGCCGAGATCGTCGAGCGCTTCACCGCCGCGGCCTCCGAGCAGTGGGACCTGGCCCTGCACCAGGGCATCGAGGCCATCGTCGACAACGGCGACGGCACCGTCACCGTCCGCTCGATCGCCAGCGGCGACGGCTCCGCACCGGCGGGCGAGGTGCGCGAGGACGTCGCGGACATCGTCCTGCTGGCCACTGGCCGACGCCCCGCGACCGACCTGCTCGACCCGGCCGCCGGTGGCTTGGGGGTCGACGAGCGCACGCATCTGCTGCAGGTCGACGAATTCCAGCGGGTCCTGTCGCCCACGGGCGAGGCGGTCGAGGGCGTCTGGGCGCTGGGCGATATCTGCAGCCCCTGGCAGCTCAAGCACGTGGCCAATCACGAGGCCCGGGTGGTCGCCCACAACCTCCTGCACCCGGAGTCCCTGCTGCGCAGCGACCACCGCTTCGTGCCGTCTGCGGTGTTCACGCATCCGCAGATCGCCTCCGTGGGCATGACCGAGGGCCAGGCGCGGGCCTGGGCGGACGAGAACGGCACCGAGATCGCCGTGAAGGCCCAGGAGTTCGGCGACGTGGCCTACGGCTGGGCCATGGAGGACCGCTATGGGCTGTGCAAGCTGATCGCCGACCGGTCCACCGGCCAGCTGCTGGGCGCGCACATGATCGGGGAGTCCTCGTCGTCGCTGATCCAGCCGCTGATCCAGGCCATGAGCTTCGGCCTCGACGTCTCCTCGATGGCCCGCGGCCAGTACTGGATCCACCCGGCTCTGGCGGAGGTCGTGGAGAACGCGCTGCTCGGGCTGGATGTCGACGTCGACGAGGCTGTGGCGCTCGAGCACTGAGCTGCTGGACTGGATGGGCGGTGGCCCCCTCCCTTGACTGCTTCGCTTGATGTCTGCGGGAGGGGGCCACCGCCCATCCCTTACGTTGGGCAGTCCGGTTCCCAGCGCGTCCCGGTCCCCAGCGGGGGCAGGCCGAGTCGACGCCTGCGTGCGCGCTTCGGGGCCTCGTGCGGCATCGAAGCGTCGATTCGGCGGGGTCGGACGTGTCAGGTGCGGGCGGGCTGGCGGAGGTGGCCCGCCGCGAGCACGGCGAGCACCGCCGCCACCGGGATCACCAGGAAGGCCAGTCGCAGGCCGAGCGCATCCGACACGACGCCCACGAACGGCGACAGCGACAGGAACGCCCCGCGCATCAGCCAGCTCACGACCGCCAGACCGGTTCCAGGGCGCAGGCCGGGGACCAGATCGGCGGCGTGGTAGGCAGAGGGCACCAGCGTGGCCGAGCCCAGTCCGGCCAGGAAGAACCCGGCCACGGCAGCAGCCGGTGCCGGAGCGGCGACGACCAGGCCCAGGCCGGCCGCGATCCCCACTGCCCCCAGGCGCGCCATGGTCACGTGCCCCAGCCGATCGACCATGCGATCGCCCAGCAGGCGGCCGATGAACTGGGCGCACATCAGCGCCACCAGGCCCAGCCCTGCCATCGTGGCCGAGGCCTCCAGGACCTGGCTCAGGTACAGGGCCGACCAGTTCTGCCCCAGGTCCTCGACCATCACGCCGGTGATCGACACGACCGAGATCAGCAGCAGCATCAGCACCGCGCGGCGGGCGGGCCCGGCGCTGCCCGGCGACGCCGTCGCAGCCGAGGCCGCCCCCGACGACGGCTCGTGTGCGGCAGCCGCCACCCCCGGCGCGTCCTGCTCGGACAGCCCGGGCAGGTCCTGGGCCGGCTCGGGGCCGTCCGCCGACAAGGCGTCCTGCTGCGCGGACGACTCGGCGATAGGTCGCACCCGGGCGACCTCCTCCATGGTGAGCACCCGGGTCCCGGCGAAGACCGCCACGGCGGAGAAGAGGATGCCGCTGATCGTCAGATGCATGGCCAGGGGCACCTGCAGCGCCAGGGCAGCCGTGCCCATCAGCCCGCCGATCACGGAGCCGAGACTCCACAGGGCGTGCATGGAATTGAGGATCGAGCGGCCCATGGCGCGCTGGACGTCCAGGGCCTGCGCATTCTGAGCGGTGTCGGTGATGGCATCGAGCATGCCTGCGAGCATCAGGGGCACGATGTAGGCCAGCAGCACCAGCAGGCCGCCGCCGATTCCTCCGGAGACGCCGGCGAGCAGGATCATGAGTGCGATGGCCACGGAGCCCATGACCGCAGTGCGCCCCGAGCCCCATCGCCGCATGATGGGAGCAGGTGCCGTGCCTGCGAGCAGCGACCCCAGCGGGAAGGCGATCACCACGAAGCCGTAGACCGAGTTCGACAGCTCGAAGGCGTCCTTGATCTGCGGCAGGCGCGGCAGGAGATTGGCGAAGACCGCCCCGTTCACCAGGAACAGCAGGGCCGCGCCCAGACGGGCCCGCCGAAGACGCTCTGGGCTGAGGAAGGGTCCGGCGGGCGAGGGCATCGGCCCAGCCTAGCCGCCCTGCGGACCCTCCCCACGGCGCTGGTCAGCGCCGTCGTCCTCGACCTCCTGGGAGCCGAGCCGCAGCTCGCGCAGCCGCTCGAGGGAGGCCTCCGACGACTCCCGGACGCGCTCTCGCAGACCGCGCAGCTCCTCGCGCAGCTGGGCGGCGCGCTCGCGCGTCATCTCCTGGCGAGGGGCCGGAGCGGGCCGGGAGTAGATCTCCTCGATCTGCTCGGCGAAGTCCTGCAGGATCACCGCGCGGCGCAGCTTCAGCGAGGGCGTGAGGTGCCCCGAAGCCGGTGTGAAGTCGACGGGCAGGATCTGGAACGCGCTGATCCCCTCGGCCCGGGAGACGCGGCGGTTGGCGAAGTCCACGATCTCCTGCACGTGCTCGATCACCGCGGGATGCTCGGAGGCCTGCGCGGCAGTCATGGACGGGTCCAGGCCTAGCGCGCGCAGGCACTGCGGCAGCAGCTCCGCGTCCAGGGTGATCAGAGCGGCGATGAACCGCCGGCCGTCGCCGATGACCATGCACTGGCTGACGATCGCCGCGGTGCGGATGGGGCCTTCGAGGACATCGGGGATCACGTTCTTGCCGGCGGCCGTCACCAGGATCTCCTTCTTGCGCCCGGTGATCCGCAGCATGCCGCGCTCGTCGAAGGCTCCGAGGTCTCCGGTGGCGAACCAGCCCTCGTGCAGCGCCTTCTCGGTGAGGTCGGGGCGGCCGTGGTAGCGGGCGAGCACATGGGGCCCGCGGACCTCGATCTCGCCGTCCTCGCCCAGGCGCATCTCATGCCCGGGCAGGGGCCGCCCGACGGTGCCCAGCGCGGCGGTGCGCGGAGTGTTCGCGGCCACCGGGGCGGTGGTCTCGGTCAGGCCGTAGCCCTCGACCACGAAGATCCCCATGCCGGCCAGGGTGTGGGCGAGCTCCTCGCCCAGGGCCGCTCCGCCGGAGATCGCCCAGCGCACGCGCCCGCCCATGGCATCGCGCACCGGCGCGTAGACCAGGCGGTCCCAGAGCCGGTGGCGCAGCTTCAGCGCGGGGGAGACGCGGCCGTCCTGACGCTGACGGGAGAAGGCCTCCGCGTCCTCGACGGCGCGCTGGAAGATCCCGGCGCGCAGCCTCCCTCCGCCCTCGGCCTTGAGCCGAGCGCTGGTCATGATCTTCTCGAACACCCGCGGCACGGCCAGCAGGAACGTGGGCTGCACGCGCTGCAGGTCGCTCATCAGCGACTTCACATCCGGGGTGTGGCTCAGGGTGACGCCGCCGTGGACCGAGATCACCTGGACCATGCGGGCGAACACGTGGGCCAGCGGCAGGAACAGCACGGTGCGGGAGCCGGGGCGGACGACCTCGGGCAGGAACGGACGCAGGTTCTCGCACAGGAACACGAAGCTGCGGTGCGTGAGCTCGCAGCCCTTGGGCGGGCCGGTGGTGCCGGAGGTGTAGATGATCGTGGCGGTGTCGTCGAGCCCGCGACTGGTGCGTCGCCGCTCGAGCTCGTCGTCCTCGACGGCGCCTCCCAGACCGATCAGCCGCGAGAGGTCCTCGCCGGTGCCGTCCAGGCGCCAGATCCGCTCGGCGGCGCTCAGCGTCGAGCCCAGCTCGGGAGCGTCGTCGAAGCCGTGGAGGCTGCCCGCCGCCAGATCGTCCGCGGCCTGTCGGACAGCGGCCTCGAGCCGCTCATCCTCCACGAAGACTGCGCGGGCCTGCGAATCGCCCAGGTTCCACGCGATCTGATCCGGCGACGACGAGTCGTAGACCGGGACCGGCACCGCACCGGCCCACCAGATCGCGAAGTCGACCAGTGTCCACTCGTAGCGGGTGCGCGAGAGGATGCCGACGCGATCGCCGGGCTCGATCCCCGCCGCCACCAGTCCCTTGGCCACGGCCCGGACCTCGTCGCGGAAGGCGCTCGCGGTCACCTCGACGGATCCGTGCGCGTGGAGGCGCTCGTAGAGCACCGGGTCCTGCGGGGAGTCCGCGCGCTGGACGAGCAGGTCCGTGATCCGCTGGGCCTGCAGCCCGGCCACGACGGCGGGCTCGGCTTCGATGGTCAAGGTCATCCTCCTGGGCTCGTGCGCGTTTGCGATCTCGTCGATGGGGGAGTCAGGTGCCGCGGATCAGACCTGGGCGCCGTCGTCGTCGTCGCTGCGATCCTCGGGCAGGGCCTGGAACAGCGAGACCAGGCTGCCGAGGATCAGCGCCAGACCGGGGACCCACAGCCACCAGGGGAGGCCGTCGAGCAGGAACCCCAGGACCAGCAGCGCTGCGGCGACGCCGAGCAGCACGGCCCAGGCCATGATCGTGCCCGGGCGCATGCCCGCCGTCACCGGCCCGGGGTCCTGCGGCTGCCAGTCGTCGTCGAGGAGCTCCGGCTCGTCCGTCTCCGGAGCCAGCTCGAAGTCGCGGGGTCCGCGGGCCCGGTCCTCGAGCTCGATCGGAGCCTCGTGGCTGCGGACCTCCTCAACGGGCGCGCCGTGGGCCGGGGCTGCCTCGGCAGCCGCGCTGTCGGCGGGGGCGTCGTCTTCCTGGAGCCGGCGGACGAGGTCCTCCCAGGCGCGGGCGACGCTGTCCGGATCTCGCTCGGGCGGGGTCATGGCGTCATCCTCTCACTGTCTGCGCGCCCGATCCCCATGGGGTGCGCGCCGACCGCTCGCACGGCTGTCCTTCATGCGACAATCACTGCGCGGCGGGGCTCACCGCCGCTGCAGGGGTCCGTCGAGCACCGCGCACGGGCCGTACCAGATCCAGCCACGATGCCCGCGAACCGGGCCACGAGGAGAGCAATACGCCATGGTCTACATGTTCCTGAAGGACTGGATCGTGACCCCGCTGGTCAACGCCGCCTTCCGGCCGGAGGTCGAAGGCGCCCACCACGTCCCGGACCAAGGGGCGGCGATCCTGGCGAGCAACCACCTCTCCGCCGCAGATCACATCTTCATGCCGATCGCGGTGAAGCGGCAGATCTTCTTCCTGGCGAAGTCCGACTACTTCACGGGTCGCACGCTCAAGGGTCGGGCGATCGCCGCGTTCTTCCGCGCGATCAACCAGATCCCCATGGACCGCTCCGGCGGGCGCAAGTCCGCTGCCTCCCTGTCGGCCGGCGGTCGCAAGCTGGCCGAGGGCGAGTTGCTCGGCATCTACCCGGAGGGCACGCGCTCCCACGACGGCCGCCTGTACCGCGCCAAGATCGGTGTGGCCCGCCTGGTCATGGAGTCCGGCGCACCGGTCATCCCGATCGCCATGATCAACACGGACGTCGTCCAGCCCCTGGGCACGCCCTTCCCCGCTCCGTGGCGGCAGAAGGGCAAGCGCGTGAAGACGATCTTCGGCGAGCCGCTGGACTTCTCCGAGTACAAGGGCCGCACCGGCGACCGCGTGGCCGCCCGGGAGATCTCCGACCGCATCATCCAGGCGATCCAGGAGCTGTCCCACCAGGAGTACGTGGACGTCTACGCCGCCGACGCCCGCCGCGACCTCGAGCGCGGGGCCTCCTGAGCCGAGGACCCCGATCACAGGGAATCTCCCGCCCTGCGATAGCGTTGCCTGCGGTGGCCGCAGTCGGTGCGGTGCCCGGAAGCCACGCTGCCGGAGCCTGTCCGGCTGTCCTTGCCGCACCCGCGCAAGCCCGGGCCGCCGCCGACCTGATCTAGACGAGGGACGATCACCGTGACCCAGCCGCTGTCCGCCGACCAGCCCACCCCCTTCATGCCCGGCCCCAAGCCGAGCACGAAGGACTATCAGGGCCTGGACGACTGGCGCAGCCTCAGCGCCGACCAGCAGCCGGACTGGGCTCAGCACCCCGAGTTCGAGCGCGTCATGGGCGAGCTGAACACCGTGCCGCCCCTGGTCTTCGCCGGCGAGGTCGACACCCTCAAGCGCCGCCTGGCCGAGGTGGCCGAGGGCCGAGCCTTCCTGCTGCAGGGCGGCGACTGCGCCGAGACCTTCGAGGGCGCCACCGCCGACCGCATCTCCGCGCGGGTGAAGACGCTGCTGCAGATGGCCGCCGTGCTCACCTACGGCGCCTCCATGCCCGTCGTGAAGATGGGGCGCATGGCGGGTCAGTTCTCCAAGCCGCGCTCCTCGAACGACGAGACCCGCGGCGACGTCACTCTGCCGAGCTTCCGCGGCGAGATGGTCAACGGATTCGACTTCACCGCCGAGTCGCGCGCCCACAACCCCGAGCGGATGCTTCGCGGCTACCACACCTCCGCGTCCACGCTGAACCTGATCCGGGCGTTCACCGGCGGCGGCTTCGCCGATCTGCGCCACGTCCACTCGTGGAACATGGGCTTCGCCTCCAACCCGGCCCACGCCCGCTACGAGAAGCTCGCCAAGGAGATCGACCGCGCCGTGAAGTTCATGGCGGCCTGCGGCGCCGACTTCGACGCCCTGTCCACCACCGAGCTGTTCACCGGCCACGAGGCGCTGTTGCTCGACTACGAGCGCGCCCTGACTCGCATCGACTCCCGCACCCACCGGCCCTACGGCACGTCGGGGCACTTCCTGTGGATCGGGGAGCGCACCCGCGGGATCGACGACGCCCACGTGGACCTGCTCTCGCGCCTGCAGAACCCCATCGGCGTGAAGCTCGGGCCCAAGACCACCGGCGAGGACGCGCTGCGCCTGATCGACAAGCTCGACCCGAACCGCGAGCCCGGCCGCCTGACGTTCATCACCCGCATGGGCGCCAAGAGCATCCGCGAGGCGCTGCCCCCGGTCGTGCAGGCGGTCCAGGACTCCGGGGCCAAGGTCGTGTGGGTCACCGACCCCATGCACGGCAACACGGTCTCCACGCCGTCGGGGTTCAAGACCCGCAACTTCGACGACGTCATCGACGAGATCAACGGCTTCTTCGAGGTGCACCGCGCCATCGGCTCGCACCCCGGCGGAATCCACGTGGAGATGACCGGCGACGACGTCGCCGAGTGCCTGGGCGGGGCGGACGCGATCGAGGAGGCGCACTTCGCCGATCGCTACGAGTCGCTGTGCGATCCGCGCCTGAACCACATGCAGTCCCTCGAGGTCGCGTTCCTGGTCTCCAGCTACCTCTCCGGAGAGCAGAGCTGATCCGCTGATCCGCTGACGACGAAGGGCCCGGCTCCTGCAGGAGCCGGGCCCTTCGTCCGTGCGCTGAGGCACTGCCGGTTCAGATGACGCGCAGTGTGATCGTCGTGCCGTCCTGGCTCTGGGTGACGACGCGGTTGAGGTTCGCACCGGCGACCTCCTCGATCTCGACCGTGAAGCCGAGGTCCTCGAGCTGCTCGCGGGCGTCATCGGCATTGCTGCCGACCACGCGTGGCACTTCCTCGGGCTCGGCGCCGGCGGAGACGACCAGGTCCACGGTGCTGCCCTCCTCGACCCTGGCGCCGGGGGAGGGCGATGCGGAGACGACGCTGCCCTCTTCCGAGTCGTCGAACTGCTCGGAGACGGTGCCGACGTCGAGGCCGGCGGAGCTCAGCTGCGATTCGGCATCGGACTGCGACATGCCCTCGACCGCGGGGATCTCCACCTGCTCGGGCCCGGTGGAGACCGTCAGCACGATCTGCTCGCCCACTCGGGTCTCCGTGCCCGCGGCGGGCGAGGACTCGATGACGCTGCCCGCCGGGACCTCCGTGCTGGGCTCCTCGTGCACCGTGACGTTGGAGAAGCCCTCGGTCTCCACCGCGTCCACGGCCAGCGGCTGGGTGGTGCCCACGACTTCCGGGACCACTGCGGTGCGGAAGCTGCCGGAGCCCAGCAGCCACCCCAGGAAGCCGGCCAGCGCCACGAGCAGCGCGGCGAGGGCCACGGCGACGGCCGCCTTCAGCGGATGGGTCTGCTGCAGCCGCACCGTGGGCTTGGACGGGTCCACCGGCGCCGACTCGTGCAGCCGACCGCGACGCGGCTCGGTCTCCTGCTCGGCCGTGACGCCGTCCGAGTCCGAAGGCTCGTCGAAGGCGGCCAGCCGGTCCACGCTGGGGCCCCTGCGCTGCAGGTTCGGATCCACCGAAGCACCTAGCGCCGTCCCAGCCCCTGCGGCACCCACGGCGGTCGAGCCGGTGCGGGGCGCCGCGGCAGCTGCCGCGGCGCCTGCGACGGCTGTCCCTGCGACGCCGGCGGCACCCGCTGCACCGGCGCCGCTGCGCATGGGCGGCAGCACCGAGGTGCGCTGATCGTCATCCTGGTCGGCGGAGGCCCCCTGCCAGCGGGGCAGCGCCTCGGTCGGGGCGGATCCGGCGGACGCGGAGTCCGATGATGCCTCGGGGAAGCGCGGCATGGCGTCCGTGGGCGCATCGGGACCCTCCGCGCCGGAGCCCGGTCCTGGCAGGGCCTCGGTGGGGGCCTCGTCGACGGGATCCTCCGACTCCGGGCCCCGCCCGCTCTCGGCGCCCAGCGGAACGCGCAGCACCTGCGTGGTCGGTGGGATCTCGCCGTCGGCGTTCTCGGGGGCGTGAGCGGAGCCGTCGGGGGAGGCCTCCGCCGTGCCGTCCTGCTGATCGGAGACCGGGGCTGCGCTCGAGCCTCCTCGGCGCAGCTCGTCCACGGCCTCCAGATCGATCGGCCCAGTGGCCGGGGCGGTGCTGGGCAGGGTCGTGGCCCCCGGATCCTCGGGCCGCGGCGCGGCCGGACCCGGTCCCTGCTCCCAGCCCTCCGGGAGGTGGTCCAGGGCATCGAGGCTCAGCTCGCGACGCAGCTCGCCGATCGAGGCCAGCAGCTCGGCGCCGTCCGACGGGCGCTTCTGCGGGTCCTTGGCGGTCCAGCCGGCCACGGCCTGGGCGAGCTGGGGATCGATCCCGGGGACCGCTTCGAGCAGGGAGGGGACGGTCTTCTGGGCATGGGCGCGGGCGATCGTCCACGGGCTGCCGTCGAAGGGGCGGCGGCCGGTGAGCATCTCCCAGGCCATGATGCCCAGCGAGTACAGATCGGAGCGGGCGTCGAGACGCCGCTCGGTGACCAGCTCGGGGGAGGCATAGGCAACCGTGCCGAGCACGGCCCCGGAGGTGGTGTGCTGATCGGCGGCGCGGGAGAGGCCGAAGTCGGCGACCTTCACCGTGCCGTCCGGGCGCATGAGCACGTTCTCGGGCTTGATGTCGCGGTGGATCAGCCCAGCCTGATGCGCCGCCGAGAGCCCGGCGGCCACCGAGGAGAGGATGGTCAGCGCCTCGCCAGGGCGCAGGAACTCCTTGCGGCGCAGGACGTCGCGCAGGGTCCCGCCCTCCACGTACTCCATGACCAGGAAGACATGGCCGTCATCGGTGCGGCCCTGATCCAGCACCGCGACCACGTTCGGGTGCGACAGGCGAGCGGCCGCACGGGCCTCCCGGGCGAAGCGCTCGACGAACGAGGGGTCCTCCGTCAGGTGCGCGTGCAGGATCTTGACGGCGACGGTGCGCTCCAGTCGCTGATCGACAGCGCGATACACACCGCCGGTGCCGCCGCGCGCCAGGCGCGGTCCGACGGTGTACCGGCCTTCCAGGACCGAGCCGGTCAGATGATCATCCACGGGCTTGTGCACGAGCCCCACAGTAGGGGAGCGGACTGGACTGCGGCTGGATGACGACGGGCGTGGTTGCGATCGTGACGCCCTCGGAACCTGTGTCCGGGCGGGCTCAGCGCAGGTGCGTCCAGGCCGGGATCCGGGCCTTCACCTGGTGGACGTAGGTCTTCGTGTCGTCGTACATCCCGTACTCCTCGACGCCGTAGGCGCCCTGGTAGTACGACGCGATCCCGCGGTCGAGATCCTCCGTCGAGCGCTGGTTCGCGCGGATGATGGCCACGCCCGCCGTGACATTGTCCTGGGGGTCCAGCAGGTCGAGATCGCGCCCCACCAGGGCGGAGGCCCACTCGCCCGACGACGGCAGCACCTGCATGGTGCCCACGGCATCGGCCGGTGACACGCTGCGGTGCACGAAGCCCGACTCCTGCTCGGCATGGGCCAGGGCCAGAGCCGGATCCACGCCCATCTCCTGAGCGGTGGTGCGCACCAGACGCTGCATCTCCTCGGCCGAGGGCGACCGGCGCTCGTAGAGCTGATCGAGATGGCTCTGCGCGGAGGCCAGGGTCTCGTCGTCGTAGTCGTAGCCGGGGAAGTCGTCGCGGATCCGCGGGGCCTCGGCGGCTTCGGCGGGGGCTGCGACCTGGGCCGGGTCGTCCTGCGCGGCAGGTGCCGCCTCGGCTGCGGGGATCTGCAGCGTCTCGCCCTCGCGCAGCGGGGCGGCGACGTCCAGGTCGTTGGCCTCGATCAGGGCCTGGACCGTGATGTCGTGGCGCTGCGAGATCGCCCACAGGCTCTCACCCGCGGCTACGCGGTGCTCGGTGCTGCGCGGCGCGGTCTCTGCGGCGGCTGCCGGGGCGGCGGGGTCCTGGACGCGGGTGGCTTCGTCACCGGACTTGGGGGAGTCATCGGCCTTGGCGGAGGAGGCCTCCTTCGCCGGAGCCGACAGGCGCAGGGTGTCGCCCGGGGCCAGCGAGGCATCGCCGGACAGCCCGTTCCACTCCATGAGGTCCTCGACCGACAGGCCGTTGGCCGTGGCCACCGACCAGATGCTGTCGCCGGGCTGGACGGTGCGCGCGGGGCCGTCGACGGCCTCGGGGCGCTCATCCGGGGCCGAGCCCTCCGGCTGGCCCACCGCGTGGGCCGCGGGCGTCCCGGAGGCGCCGAACACGGCCAGCGCGGCCAGTGCCGCGGCGGAGCGGCGGGCGCGCGAGCCGCTGGGGGCCGGATCCGAGTCCTGGGGGCGGGGATCCTGAGGGGTGTGCTGCATGCTGGCGAAGACCTCGGGCTGGGAGATGCGCTGATCAGGGGGAAGTGCTGAAGCGCTGCTGCCTGCAGGGTACCCGGTGCCTGCGCCGGGGCATCGGTGGCGGCGCATCACGGCGGTTCGTGGCACCCTGGATCCGTGAAGAAGTCTGAGATGAATCCCGCGCAGCCCACCCTCGAGCAGTTCGAGGCCCTCGACGCCCTGGTCGGCGAGTGGACCACGTTCCCGGACGTGGCCGAATCCACTGGGATGATCGTGACCCGCGTGCACTCCATGGCCGAGGACGGCACGCTCGTGGCCTTCCGCGACCCCCGCGACGGCGTCCGCCGCATCCCGGCGGAGTTCCTCATGGACGGCCGGCCGATCGATGCGCTGCGCGGGACCATGACCGTGCTGCGGGACAACCTCTACACCGACCTGGAGGCCGTGACCTGGCTGTTCACCGAGGACGAGTCCCTGCCGGGTCGGCCCATCGACTTCCTGCGCGCCGGGCGCAAGGCCGAGATCCGTCGTCGGGCGCAGACCCTGGACTGGTGACGGCGGCGCCGTGACGCGCACGAGCGCCCGCCCCCGATCGGGGGCGGGCGCTCGTCTGCCAGGCTCGGCTGCGTCCGGAAGCGGCGGCTTCGGCCCCGGGCGGCCTCCCGGTCAGCGGGAGCGGCGGACCAGGGCGTCGGCCATCTGCTGCAGACCGGCCCGCGGCAGGTCCTCGATCCGCATCTGCGCCAGAGCCTGCTCGGTGCGCTGCGACAGCTCGTCCACGATCTGCTCGGTGCGCTGGAGGGCGCCGCTGCGGCGCAGGGCTTCCCGCAGGTCCTCGATCTGAGCGCCGTCGAGCGACTGATCGCCCAGGGCCCGGGCCACGAGCTGCGCGTCCTGCGGCTCGGCGTCGCGCAGATGCTGCCCGATCAGCACGGTGCGCTTTCCCTCGCGCAGATCGTCGCCGGCCGGCTTGCCCGTGGTGACCGGATCGCCGAACACGCCCAGGACGTCGTCCCGGATCTGGAAGGCCTCGCCCAGCGGCAGGGCGAATCCGCGGCACGCCTCCACGAACGACGACGGCGCCGCCGCCAGCAGGGCCCCCAGGGCCGCCGGGTGCTCCGCCGAGTACTTGGCCGACTTGTAGCGCAGCACCTCGAAGGCGCGCTCGATGGCCTTGTCCGGCGGAAGGGTCTGCGCGGCGACCTCCGCGTGGATGTCCAGGTACTGCCCGAGCATCACCTCGGTGCGCATGCGCGTGAAGTCCGCGGCAGCGCCGGCGGGGTGCCCGGCCAGTGCGACGGCCTCGCCGAAGATCTGCTCCGACCAGGTCAGGGCCAGATCGCCTGCCAGGATGGCGGCAGAGGTGCCGAAGTGCGCGCTGTCCTGGCTCCAGCCGCTGTCGCGGTGGCGATCGGCGAACAGGACGTGGATCGAGCGCATGCCGCGACGGGTCGCCGAGCGGTCGATGATGTCGTCGTGGATCAGAGCGGCCGTCTGGAAGAGCTCGATCCCGGCTCCTGCCAGGCGCGGGATGCGGGAGTCCGCGTCTCCGCCGGCTGCTCGCCAGCTCCAGTAGAGCAGCTGGGCGCGGGTGCGCTTGCCGCCCGTGGACAGCCCGGCGATGGCTTCGACCATGGGACCGGCTGCCTCGGAGATGCCGTCGGCCACGGTGCGCTGGTCCTGGAACCAGGACTTCAGGACGGCGTCGACGTCGTAGCGGAAGGCCTCGGACTCGGCGGCCGCCACGCGTGAGAGCTCGGGGCTCGAGCTGTCGGAGTCGGGTGCGAAGCTGGGGTCGGTCAAGGGGCTCCTGACGGTGGCGGTTCTCGCGGCGCGGCCGGTGGGACAGCGCCTCCGGTCAGGGTAGCCCGCGGCCTTCCGGACGGCGGACCAGCACACGGTCCGCGATCATTCGCAGCGGCTTCTTCAGGAGAGGGGATGAGCATGAGCGGCGAGCAGCTCGAGCAGTGGCGAAGCGCGGCCATCATGCACGTCGATCTCGACATGTTCTTCGTGGCCGTCGGGCTGCTGGAGCGCCCGGATCTGGTGGGCAAGCCGGTGATCGTGGCCCGGGATTCCGGGCGCTCGGTGGTCCTGTCCGCCTCCTACGAGGCGCGCGCCTTCGGGGTGCGCTCCGGCATGCCGGTCTCCCGCGCCCGAGCCATGTGCCCGCAGGGGATCCTGCTGGATCCGTCGTATGCGGACTACCCGCGCTACTCCGAGCAGGTGATGGCCATGTTCCACGACCTCACGCACCTGGTGGAGCAGATCAGTGTGGACGAGGCCTTCCTGGACGTCTCCGGAGCCATCCGCAGGCTGGGCTCGCCGGTGCACATCGCTCGGCAGCTGCGCGCCCGCATCCATCGGGAGACGGGGCTGACCGCCTCGGTGGGCATCGGCGCCACCAAGACCGTCGCCAAGATCGCCTCCACCCGCTCCAAGCCGGACGGACTGCTGCTCGTGCGCGCCGAGGACACCGTGGCGTTCATGGCGGAGCTGCCCGTCGGGGCGCTGTGGGGCGTCGGCAGGCGCACGGAGGAGACGCTGCAGCGCTCGGGGATCCGCACCGTGGGGGAGATCGCACAGCGCACGCCGCAGCAGCTGGCCCGCGTCGTCGGCCCGGCTGCGGGTGCGCACCTGCATGCGCTGGCCCACGGCGTGGATCCCCGCCCGGTGACTCCGGAGCGCGAGGAGAAGAGCCTGGGGGCGGAGCAGACCTTCCAGACCGACGTCAGCGACATCGACGCCCTGCGCCGCGAGCTGCTCGGGCTGTCCCATCGCACCGCCGCGCGACTGCGCCGCCACAGGCTGCGGGCCCGGCGGGTGGGACTGAAGCTGCGGTGGGAGGACTTCACCACCATCTCTCGCTCGCGGACGGTGAGCCATCCCTTCACCTCCGGGCACGACCTCTACACGCATGCCGAGGAGCTGCTGACGGCGGAGCTGCCGCTGCCCAGCGCCGTGCGCCTGATCGGAGTGCGCGCCGAGTCCCTCGAGGACGCCGATTCCGCCATGCAGCTGAGCATCGACGGCCGCGAGGAGGAGTGGGCCGCCGCCGAGTCGGCCATGGACCGGGCGCGCGAGCGATTCGGCGGCGCCATCCTGGGGCCGGCCTCCATGCTGAGGCCTCCGCGTGGCACGGTGGGGCGCAGCGAGCTGCGCGCCGGCCACCGCGATGATCCTGCGCCGGGAGGCGCCGGGCGGGCCCGGTCGCAGCCGCGCAGATGAGCGGCGGATCGTCATGTGACGACCGGGTGCTCCGCAAGGGGCCTTGCGGGTAGACTGGAGCAACCGCAGGGACGCGGCACGTGTCCCTGAACTTTGAAGCAGACCCCCCAGGAGGGACGTCGTGGCCCTTTCGGAGCGCGAGCAGCAGCTGCTGGCTCAGCTGGAGCAGCAGCTCAATGCGGAGGATCCGAGGTTCGTGAGCCAGATGGACTCACGACCCGTGAAGCCCACGTTCTCCACGCGCGCGGTCGTGCTCGGAGCCGTGATCGGCGTGGTCGGCCTGGGCATCGTGGTCGGAGGTGTGGCCCTGGACTCGATCCTGGTGGGCGTCCTCGGCTTCCTGATCATGTCGTTCGGCGTCTACTGGGCCTCCACCCGCTCCTCGGGCGCCAAGGAGGCGGGGGAGTCGAGCTCTTCCCGTGGCGGTGCCAAGGCCAAGGCGGCCGCTGCCAAGAAGCCGCAGTCCAGCTTCATGCGCAATCTCGAGAACCGCTGGGACGAGCGCCGCAACGGCAGCTGATCCCACCGCACCGACGTCAACGAGGCCCCCGCTCCGTCAGGACGGGGGCCTTCGTCATGCCCGGGTGCCGCCTTGCTCCGCTCCCGCCCGCGAGGAGTCTCGTGCGCCGGTCTTCGCGCGTCGATGGTTCGCACCGGCGACTCCTCGCGAGCAAGAGCGAGGACTGCGGGCGGCCTCCACTTCGCTCCCCACTCCTCTGCCTGAGGACGCACCACTTCCCTCCACGGTCAACGCCGGCTGCCTCGAGGCGGCGCTGAGAAGCGGGCTGATCCCCGTGATCATGGGGATCTCCGTGCCCGATCAGCGCGGCGGCGGTCCGTGGGCCTGTCGCGTGACCACTCGAAGGGCGAAGGCTGCGGCAGCGGTCAGAGAAATCCCCTCCCCATCGCGCCACTTCGCCTCCCAGGTCGCCTCCACCCCGCAATGACAAGGGCGAACGCGGCTGATCCTGTGGGCAGGATCTCTTCGGAATCGCCTCGGAACGCGCCTGGAACCACCGACCGTGATTGACGGTGGAGGAAGGTGGAGTAAAGTGGGGGTCACGAGAGCGAATCAGAAGTCTCCGGATCCGAACGGCGGTGGGCATGTTCCTCGGAACGCACTCCCCCCGCTTGGACGAGAAGGGGCGGCTGATCCTTCCGGCCAAGTTCCGTGAGGAGCTGGCGGACGGACTGGTCCTCACCAGAGGCCAGGAGCGGTGCCTCTACGTCTTCAGCGCGGCTGAGTTCGAGAGGGTGCACGAGCAGATGAGGGCGGCCCCGCTGTCCTCCAAGCAGGCTCGCGACTACATCCGCGTGTTCCTCTCGGGTGCCTCGGATGAGGTGCCGGACAAGCAGGGTCGCGTGACCGTCCCTGTGCCGCTGCGTCAGTACGCGGGTCTGGATCGAGAGCTCGCCGTCGTCGGCGCGGGCTCCCGGGCCGAGATCTGGGACGCCGCGGCATGGCAGCAGTACCTGGAGGAGCAGGAGGCGACCTTCTCGAACACCGAGGAGGAGGTCATCCCCGGGCTCTTCTGAGAAGACCTGGACCGCCGAGAGGCGGACCGCAGACGCGGCGCCACGAGCACTGCATCGGGATCTCCCGGATGGGATCTCCACCCGCACTGCCATCACCGTCCTGACTCACCTTCCCCTGAGCCAGGCCGGATTCGAGGGATGGTCAGCGGTTGGGGTTCTCGCCCTGGAGCGCCAGATGCGGTGCTCGTCGTCGTTGCGGGCCCGATCGCACGGTGCGCCGATCGGGCGCACCGTGGTGGCGCGGGTCATGGCCGTCCCCGGCCCCGCCGCGTCGGGGCCTGCCGCTGCGCCCGATAGGGTGGGCGGTCGTCGGGATGCCAGCACGAGCACCCGGACGAGGCGCGCCCCGCGCGCATCGCCGAGCACCAGGAGGACGAGCCATGGACGATCTCGAGCGCCCCGCCGGCGACCGGCACGTCCCCGTCCTGCTCGAAGCCTGCCTGGACCTGCTAGCCCCCGCCCTGGAGGGCCCCGCCCCCGTCGTCATCGACGCCACGCTCGGCATGGGCGGGCACAGCGAAGCCATCCTGCGCCGCTTCCCGGACGTCCGCCTGGTGGGCATCGACCGCGACCCCCAGGCCCTGGGCCTGGCCGGGCGGCGCCTGGAGCCATGGGCCGATCGCTTCTTCCCGGTCCACACCACCTACGACCAGATCGAGCCCGCCCTCGCCCAGGCCGGCTTCGAGGCCGCCGACGGCATCCTCTTCGACCTCGGCGTCTCCTCCATGCAGCTCGATGAGCGCGAGCGCGGCTTCGCCTACTCCTATGACGCTCCGCTGGACATGCGCATGGACTCCACGGCCGAGCTCACGGCCCGGGACATCGTCATGGAGTACTCGGAGCAGGACCTGCGGCGGATCCTGCGCGACTGGGGCGAGGAGCGCTTCGCCCAGCGCGTCGCCCGCGGGATCGTGCAGGCGCGCGAGCAGCGGGAGCTGACGACCACCGGGGAGCTCGTGGAGATCGTCCGGGCCGCCAAGCCAGCGGCGGCCCTGCACAAGAAGGGCCACCCGGCCAAGCAGACCTTCCAGGCGCTGCGCATCGAGGTCAACCAGGAGCTCGAGGTCCTGAGCCGCGCTGTGCCGAACGCCCTGGATGCTCTCAGGCTCGGAGGGCGAGTCGCTGCCATGAGCTACCACTCGCTCGAGGACAAGATGGTCAAGCAGGAGCTCGCCGGACGCTCGCGCTCCTCGGCGCCCAAGGGCCTCCCGGTCGAGCTGGAGGAGCACAAGCCGACCTTCCGCATGATCACGCGCGGCACGCACACGCCCACGGCCGAAGAGATCGAGGCGAACCCGCGAGCGGCCTCCGCGCGGCTGCGCGCCGCGGAGCGGATCAGATCGGACAGCAGGCACGGAAAGCACTCATGAGCACATCAGCGGGCAGGACGGCACGGGGCGGGCGGCTGCGCCTGCCGCGTCGTCGTCCCAGGGTCTCAGACCGCCAGCGCGCGTCCCGTCGGGCCATGTGGTCGCGGCTGCTCCCGGTCGCTGCGGCGGTGCTGGCGGTGCTCGGGACCTTCGCGGTGATCCTGCTGATGACCGTGCGGATCACCGACGGGCAGTACCGGCTGGTCGAGCTGCGCAACCAGGAGCAGGCCCTCGAGCTCGAGAACGAGTCGCTGACCCAGGACCTCGAGTTCCATCAGGCTCCGCAGAACCTGGCCCGCAGCGCCCAGGAGGAGGGCCTGGTGCCCGCACCGACCGAGCAGGGCGTGGTCGACCTGAGCACCGGCGAGGTGACGGGGGAGGCCGTGCCTGCTCCGAAGGCTGATGACGACGAGGTCGACACGGCCATCCCGGTGCCCATCCAGGTGGGATCCTCGGCCGCCGAGCAGGCCCAGAAGGAGGAGCGCGCCCGTCGCGATGCGCTGCCCTCCTCGGAGTCCGAGGCGGAGGACCAGCTCGACAGTGCTCGCAAGGCGGAGGCGGACGTCGAGCTGCACGGCGGCACGATCCCCGCACCGCAGCAGCGCGGCGACAGCTCGGCCGACGACGCAGCGCAGGACGGGACCGCCCAGGGCGGCACGGCACAGGAAGGAGCAGATCAGTGAGCGGCAGCACGCGCGATGACAGCGGCAGCGCAGGCGGCATGGGCCGTCGCGAGTTCGTGGGCCTGCTGATCGGCCTGCTGGCCCTGGTGCTGCTGGCGCTGCGCCTCGTGTGGGTCCAGGGACTGGATCTGCGCGGGCAGGCGGCCAGCGCCGAGGCCAGTCGTCTGCGCGTCCAGGTCATCCCGGCCCGGCGCGGCGAGATCCTCGATCGCACGGGCGCCGTGCTCGCGCGCAGCATCCAGCGCTACGACATCGCGGTGGATCAGACGATCGTGCAGGACCTGGTCGTGCAGAACCCGGACGGCTCGACCGAGGAGCTCACCGTCCTGGAGGCGATCCGCAGCCTGGCCGACATCCTGGGGATGCCGGATCAGGAGGTCAAGGACAAGCTGCAGGGGGACGCGGACGTCCCGGTGGGGGAGCGCAAGAACTTCGAGTACCTGTTCCGGGACGCGACCCCCGAGCAGTGGAGCCGCATCGAGGACCTGCGCGTGGGCTACGTGACGGGCGAGCCCGTGTCCCAGCGCAGCTACCCCAACGGCTCCCTGGCCGGTTCCGTCGTCGGGTTCGTCGGGGGAGAGGGCGAGGCCCTCGGCGGCATCGAGCTGACCCAGGACGAGCACCTGCGGGGCATCGACGGCGAGCGCAGCTTCGAGATCGGCGCCGACGGCGTCCGCATCCCGGTGGCGCCCCAGGACGAGACGGCCGCGCAGGACGGCTCGTCGATCGAGCTGTCCCTGGACCGCGACGTCCAGTTCTACGCCCAGCAGGCCATCGCCCGCCGCGTGGAGGAGCTCAGCGCCGAGTGGGGCACGGCGATCGTGATGCGGATCTCCGACGGCGCGGTGCTGGCGCTCGCGGATTCGTCGATGGTCGATCCCAACGACACCGGGCGCACCGAGGACGAGGGCGACTTCCAGCCGCGCAGCGTGGCCTCGGCTGTGGAGCCCGGCTCGACCCAGAAGATCCTGACGGCGGCCGCTGCGATCGACACGGGCAACGCCGACAAGCTCTCCGAGGTCGCCGTGCCCTCGGAGCTGGAGATCGACGGGCAGACGATCACCGACGCCTTCGAGCACGAGGACGAGGACCGCACCTTCGCGGGCGTCATCGCCGACTCCATGAACACCGGAACCGTGCTGGTGGGCTCGCGCCTGGATCGGCAGGGCCGCTACGACTGGATGAAGAAGTTCGGCGTGGGCGAGCTCACGGGCATCGAGCTGCCCGGTGAGTCCCCGGGGCTGCTCCCCGCGTGGGAGGACTGGGACATCCGGCAGCAGTACACGGTGCTGTTCGGGCAGGGAGTCTCCCAGTCGCCGCTGCGCACCGCCACGATCTTCCAGGCGGTCGGCAACGACGGCCTGCAGATCGAGCCGCGCCTCCTCCAGGCGATCATCGACCCCGACGGCACCCGCACCGAGATCGAGCGCCCGGAGGGCCGTCAGATCTTCTCCGCGCAGACCGCCGAGCAGCTGCGCGAGATGATGGAGTCCGTGATCACCGTCGGCGGAGCTCCGGATGCGGCCACCGACGGCTACCGCGTGGGCGGCAAGTCCGGCACGGCCGAGGCCGCCAGCGCCGACGGCGGCTACGACGGCTACACGACCTCGTTCGCGGGCATCGGTCCCATGGAGGACCCGCAGTTCGTCGTGGCCGCCACCGTCCACAAGCCGCAGGGCGCCGTCGCCGCGATCGGGGCGTCGGCGGCCTTCTCGCAGATCATGGGCCAGGTGCTGCGCCACTACGGCGTGCAGCCCTCGACCGGCGGCGCGGTCGGTCTGCCCAAGTTCTACGGGAAGGACGAGGACCGCAACGAGAAGCTGCCGGACACGCCGACCGGCATCGCCTGAGTGGACGCCGCGCGGTCGATCTCGTCCTGCTGCTTCGGTTGCCGGACTAGACTCGCCACGTCCGGAATACGGCTCTTCCCCGCCGTCCTCGAGGTCGGGCGTCCTCGGCGGGCAGGGGAAGCGCTGCCTCCGCGACCGATGGGTCCCGAACGTGGCCCGCATCGAGGGAACGGCCGGCTCCCACCGGCCGATCCGAGGAAGGATGACATGCAGAACCTGCCCGAGCCCGGTCTCGACGCGGCCCGTCTGCGGCCCCGCAGCGCTGCCTCGCTGCCGGCCGCCGAGCTGGCGCAGCTGATCGGCGCGCGACTGGAGCTCCCGGAGGCGCACCGCGGTGCGCAGGAGCCGGCTTCCGTGCGCGGCATCAGCATCGACTCCCGATCCGTGCAGCCGGGCGACCTCTACGCGGCCCTTCCCGGTGCTCGGTTCCACGGCGCGGGCTTCGCCGCTGCCGCGATCGGCTCCGGTGCGGCCGCTGTGCTCACCGACCAGGCTGGACTGCAGCTCATGCTCGACCAGGGCCCACTCAGCGTCCCGGTGATAGTGGCGGCCGTGCCGCGCGAGCACATGGGGCAGATCTCCGCCTCTCTCTACGGCGGCAGCGAGGACGAGCGCGCCCGCATGCCGCTGTTCGGCGTGACCGGCACCAACGGCAAGACCACCACCACGTACTTCCTCAACTCGATCCAGAAGGCCCTGGGCCGCACCACTGGGCTGATCGGCACGATCGAGATCCTGGCCGGCGATCAGCGCATCCCGTCGCTGCTGACCACGCCCGAGGCGCCGTCCGTGCACGCCCTGCTGGCCGTGATGCGCGAAGCCGGCATGACCGGAGCCTCCATGGAGGTCTCCTCCCACGCGCTCGAGTTCCACCGCGTGGACGGCGTGCACTACGACGTCACCGGCTTCACCAACCTGACTCAGGACCACCTGGACCTGCACGGGTCCATGGAGGCCTACTTCGAGGTCAAGGCCCAGCTGTTCACCGCCCGGCGCGCCGACCGCGCCGTGATCGTCGTGGCCGATGACCAGGACGAGTGGGGCCTGCGCATGGCCCGCCGAGCCCGCGAGGAGCTCGGCGCCGAGAAGGTCGAGGTCATCGCCCTGCGCGGCGGGATCGTCGAGGATCGCGACTCCGGCCCGCAGCGCCACGGAGCCGACTGGACGCTGCGCTCGCTGGCCCGGCGCGGGGTGGGGCACCGCTTCGAGCTGGTGCACCGCGACGGCCGTCGGCTGCGCGTCTCGACCGGGCTGCCCGGAGAGTTCAACGTGGCCAACGCCGCACTGGCCGTCGTCATGGTGCTGGCCTCCGGCGTGCCGCTGCAGGTGCTGCAGGACGTGCTGGACGATCAGGACCCGCTGACCACCGATGTCCCCGGGCGCATGCAGCTGATCGCCAGCGAGCCGACCGCCGTCGTGGACTTCGCGCACAACCCGGACGCCCTGACCCGCGCCCTGGAGGCGGTCGATCCGCCCGAGGGCGACGGCCGCGTGATCGTGGTCTTCGGCGCCACCGGGCAGCGCGACACCACCAAGCGCCCACTCATGGGCCGGATCGCTGCACAGGGTGCGGACGTGGTGATCGTCACCGACGACGACCCGCACGACGAGGACCCCGCCGGAATCCGGGCCGAGGTCATCGCCGGAGCCCGCCAGGCCCGCGACGAGGGCGCGGCGCGGGCCACCGAGATCGAGGAGATCCACCCGAGGGCCACGGCCATCCGCACGGCGGCCGCCATGGCCGGTCCGCGCGATTCGATCCTGGTCGCCGGACGAGGCCACGAGACCACGCAGGAGATCGCAGGAGTCGACCATCCCCTGGATGATCGGCAGGAGCTGCGCGACGCGCTCCACGACACGCAGGAAGGACGGTGGGGGCGCTCGTGATCCCTCTCAATGCCAGGCGCATCGCCGAGATCGTCGGAGGCGAGCTGCTGGGGCTGGATCCGCAGCAGGACGGCCCCGTCATCGAGCACGTGACGACCGATTCTCGGGAGGCGGGGGAGGCGACCCTCTTCGTCGCCAAGCCCGGTGAGGTCACGGACGGCCACCGCTTCGTGGCCGCGGCCTTCGCCGCCGGCTCCCCGCTGGCGCTCGTGGAGCGCGAGGTCGCAGCCGACGACGGCTCCGTGCACCCCTCGGTGCGCGTGCCGGACGTCGTGGAGGCCATGGGCACGCTGGCCAGCTGGGTCGTGCGGCAGCTGCGCCAGGACAACGGCCTCAAGGTCGTGGCGGTCACCGGCTCGGTCGGCAAGACGACCACCAAGGACCTGCTGCGCGCGATCTTCTCCGAGATGGGCCCCACCGTGGCCCCGCAGGGCTCCTACAACGGCGAGGTCGGCGTGCCGCTGACCGTGTTCCGCACGGATGCGACCACCGAGTACCTGGTCGTCGAGATGGGCGCCACCCACATCGGCAACATCTCGTACCTGTGCCGCATGGTCTCCCCGGACGTCGGCACCGTGCTGTGCGTGGGCTCCGCGCACGCAGGCGAGTTCGGCGGCGTGGAGAACATCGCGATCGCCAAGGGGGAGATGGTCGAGTCGCTGTCCGCCGACGGCGTGGCGATCCTCAACGACGACGACGACCGCGTGCGCCGGATGCACACGCGCACGCAGGCGCCCGTCGTGTTCTTCGGCACGGGGGAGACCAGCACGCTCCCGGAGGTCCCGGCCGCCCGCGTGTGGGCAGACCGGATCTCCACCGACGACGACGGCCACCCGTCCCTGGACCTGCACTTTCCGGGCGGGACCGTGCACCGGGTGGTCTCCGGGCTGATCGGCGAGCACCACGTCTCCAACATCCTGGCCGCGGCCTCGGCCGCCTTCATGGCCGGCGTCCCGTCCGAGACGATCGCCGATGTCCTGCAGGGCCTCGGCCCGGGCAGCCGCTGGCGCATGGAGCGCACCGAGCGCCCCGACGGCGTGACGATCCTCAACGACGCCTACAACGCCAATCCGCAGTCCATGGCCGGGGCGCTGCAGACGCTGGCGCGCATGGGCGGGCCGCAGGACTCCCCGCGGCATCGCCGCACCTGGGCCGTGCTCGGCGAGATGTACGAGCTCGGGGACTCCTCGGTCGAGGAGCACAACCGCCTGGGCTCGCTCGTGGTGCGCTACAACATCTCCCGGCTGCTGGCCGTGGGTCCGCTGGCCCGCCCCACCTACGTCACGGCTCTGCTCGAGGGCTCCTGGGGCGAGGAGGCCGCCTGGGTCGAGGACCTGGAGGCCGCTGAGGCCTTCCTGGCCGAGAACCTGCGCGCCGGAGACATCGTCCTGTTCAAGTCCTCGAACTCCGCGGGGCTCAAGACGCTCGGCGATCGGGTCGCCGCTGCGGGCCAGGGAGGTCGAGCATGATCCAGATCATCGTCGCCGCTGCACTGGGCCTGATCCTCTCGATCCTGGGCACCCCGCTGTTCATCCGCTTCCTGGCCAGCCGCGGTTACGGCCAGTTCATCCGCGAGGACGGGCCCTCGAGCCACCAGACCAAGCGCGGCACGCCCACCATGGGCGGCGTGGCCATCCTGGGCTCGGCCGTGATCGCCTACCTGGTCTCGCACGCTGTCGTGGGCCTGGTCACGGGGGAGTGGACCGGTCCCACCGCCTCCGGGCTGCTGGCCGCGTTCCTCATGCTCGGCATGGGCTTCGTCGGCGGGATCGACGACGCCAAGAAGATCACCAAGAAGCAGAACCTGGGCCTGAGCCCGGGCGGGAAGATCGCCCTGCAGGGCACGATCGGCACGGTCTTCGCGCTGCTCACGCTGATGCTGCCCGATGCCAGGGGCCGCACACCCGGCTCCACCGAGGTCTCGCTCACCCGCGACACCGGGCTCGACCTGGGCCTCGGGCAGCTGGGAGGCGGGCTCGTCGAGGCCCTGACCTCCGAGCGGACCATCGTCCTCGTGCTCCTGGGCCTGATCCTCTACGTCGTGTGGGTCAACCTCATCGCGACCGCCACCACCAACGCCGTCAACCTCACCGACGGGCTGGACGGGCTGGCCACGGGGGCGTCGATCCTCGTGTTCTCCGGCTATCTCCTGATCACCCTGTGGCAGTCCGACCACCTGTGCGGCGAGGGCGGGCCCGGGCTGTGCTACACCGTGCGCGACCCCTCGGACCTCACCGTCCTGGCGGCGGCGCTGGTGGGCGCGCTGATCGGCTTCCTGTGGTGGAACACCTCCCCCGCCAAGATCTTCATGGGCGACACCGGCTCGCTGGGCCTGGGCGGCGCCCTGGCGGCGTTCGCCATCCTCACCCGCACCGAGCTGCTGCTCGTGCTGATCGCCGGGCTGTTCGTGCTCATCACCGTCTCGGTGATCCTCCAGGTCGGCTGGTTCAAGCTCTCCGGCGGCAAGCGCATCTTCAAGATGGCGCCCCTGCAGCACCACTTCGAGCTCAAGGGATGGCAGGAGGTCACGATCGTCGTGCGCTTCTGGATCATCGCCGGGCTCTTCACGGCCGTCGCGCTCGCGGTGTTCTACGGCGAGTGGCTCATCTCCAACGGAGGCGCGTTCCTGTGATCCATGCCAGCAATGACAACCCCATCCTGGACGATCCCCGGCTGGCGTCGCTGACCAGCTGGGACGCCGACTGGGCGGACCTGCGCGTGGTCGTGCTGGGCATCGGCATCTCGGGCTTCGCCGCCGCGGACACGCTGATCGAGCTCGGCGCCCGCGTGGTCGTGATCGACGGCCGGGACTCGGAGGCCAACCGGCAGAAGGCCGAGACGCTGGGCATCGTGGGCTCCGCCGACGTCCTGCTGGGCGCCCAGGCCGTGGCCGGGCTGCCGCAGGTCGACGGCCAGGACCCGCAGCTCGTGGTGACCTCTCCGGGCTTCCGCCCCGATGACCCCGTCCTGTCCGAGGCCGTCGCGCGCGGCATCCAGATCTGGGGCGACGTCGAGCTGGCCTGGCGCATCCGCGAGCGCGCGGGGCGCCCCACCGCTGCGTGGGTGTGCATCACCGGCACCAACGGCAAGACCACCACCGTGCAGATGGCCGAGGCCATGCTCCAGGCCGGCGGGCTCAAGGCCCTGGCCGTGGGCAACGTGGGCACCCCGATCCTCGACGCCCTGCGCGATCCGGTGGACTACGACGTCCTGGCCGTCGAACTGTCGAGCTTCCAGCTGCACTGGGCGCACTCGGTATCCCCGCTGGCCGCGGTGTGCCTCAACGTGGCCGAGGACCACGTGGACTGGCACGGCGGCTTCGAGAACTACGTGGCGGACAAGTCGCGGATCTACGAGAACTGCCAGGTCGCCGCTGTGTACAACGTCAGCGATCCCCGCACCCGGCAGATGGTCGAGGAGGCGGACGTCGTCGAGGGCTGCCGGGCCATCGGCTTCACCGCGGGCAACCCGGACGTCTCCATGCTGGGCGTGGTCGAGGACCTGCTCGTGGACCGGGCCTTCCTGGACGACCGCCGCAACCAGGCGCTGGAGGTCGGGCTGGTGGAGTCCATCAAGCCCGTGCCGACCCCGCACGGCGTGACCAATGCGCTGGCGGCCGCCGCCCTGGCCCGAGCCGCAGGCGTCTCCGGCGAGGACATCGCCCAGGGTCTCGCCGCATGGGAGCCGGGCGGGCACCGCATCCAGCCCGTGGCCAAGACCTTCGGGGTGGTGTGGGTCGATGACTCCAAGGCCACCAACCCGCACGCCGCCGCCGCCTCGCTGTCGGCCTTCGACCCGGTCGTGTGGATCGCCGGCGGCCTGGCCAAGGGCACGGACAGCTCCGCCCTGGTCGCCGCCCACGCGCGCCGCCTGCGGGCGGTGGTGCTGATCGGCACCGACAACGACCGGCTGGAGGCCGCTCTGGCCGCTTCTGCTCCGGACGTGCCGATCCTGCGCGCCGCCGACGGCCTCGAGGACGCCTCCGACGGCGAGGCCGTCATGCGCGCCGCCGTCGAAGCCGCCCACCGCGTGGCCGTGGACGGGGACACCGTGCTGATGGCCCCGGCCGCGGCCTCCATGGACCAGTTCCGGGACTACGCCCACCGCGGGGACGCGTTCGCGCGCAGCGTGGCCGATCTCGTGGAGCGCCTGTCGTGAGCCCGCGGACCGCAGCCGTGGCCACCCGGCTGCGGGACCGGATCGACGAGCGGTCGGGCCCGCTGCGCGGGGTCGAGCACCGGGTCCGCAGCGGCCCGCTGCTGCAGTCGTACTACGCGCTGGCCGTGTGCGCGGTGCTGCTCTTCGCGATCGGCGCCATGATGGTGCTCTCCTCCTCTGCGGTCGAGTCGATCTCCGCCGAGCAGTCGGCCTACGGCCTGTTCGTGCGCCAGCTGATCTTCGGCGCGCTGGGGCTGATCGCCATGTTCGCGCTCTCGCGCGTCCCGGCCCGGGTCATGCGGCGGCTGGCGATCCTGGCGTTCTGGGTCTCGGCGGTCATCCTGGCGCTCGTGGTGCCGTTCGGCGTCGAGGTCGGCGGCAACCGGAACTGGCTGTCGGTCGGCGGCTTCACGCTGCAGCCCTCGGAGATCGCCAAGCTGACCTGCATCCTGGCCCTGGGCGTGTGGCTCGGCCGCGTGGCGGGGCGCATCCGCACGCTCAAGGACGCGCTGTGGCCCTCGGCCGTGGCCGTCGTCGTGCCGGTGCTGTTCGTGATGTACGGCCGCGACATGGGCACGGCCGGCATCTTCCTGCTGATCTACCTGGCCGCCGTGTTCTTCGCAGGCATGCCCATCCGCTGGATCCTCACGGCCTTCGCCGCCGGTGCCGCGGTGTCGGTGCTCTTCGTGATCTCCGCGCCCCACCGCATGGAGCGCGTGACCTCCTGGCTGACCGGTGACTGCGACCCATCCGCGGGCTGCTACCAGGCCATGCACGGGCTCTCCGCGCTGGCCACCGGAGGCTGGTGGGGAGTCGGGCTGGGGCAGTCGCGCTCCAAGTACAACTACGTCCCCGAGGCCCACAACGACTTCATCTTCGCGATCATCGGCGAGGAGCTCGGACTGCTCGGCACCGTCACCATCCTGGTGCTGTTCGCCGTGATGGCCGTGGCCATGGCCCGGATCCTGATGCGCTCCACCTCGGGCTTCGAGCGCATCGTGACCGGCGGCGTCCTGGCCTGGCTGATCGGGCAGGCCTTCGTGAACATCGGCATGGTCACCGGTGTGCTGCCGGTGATCGGTGTGCCGCTGCCGTTCATCAGCTACGGCGGCTCGTCGCTGCTGATGTGCCTGTCCGCTGTGGGCGTCGTGATGTCCTTCGCCAGGCAGCCCTCGGTCGGGATGGTCGAGGCGATCCCGCAGCCGCGCTCGCGCCCCGTCGCCGCCCGACGGCCGCTGCCGGGCGACGATGCGTACGATGCCTACGACCACGAGGGTCGCTACGACGACCTCATGGACGATGAGCGCGAGCCCATCGCCGAGGTCCACGACATCCGCCGCGGAAGGGTCCTCCGCAGCCGCGGCGACTCGTGAGCCCCCAGACACCCGAACGCACGTCCCGTACACCGCAGGAGCAGCCGCATGAGCGACCACGACGCCCACCCGACCGAGTCCCAGCGCCCCGTGAACGTGGTGCTGGCCGGCGGAGGCACCGCGGGGCATGTCTCGCCGTTGCTGGCGATCGCAGCGGCGGTGCGCCGCGCCGAGCCCGCAGCGCAGGTCACCGCGGTCGGCACCGCCTCGGGCATGGAGACCCGCCTGGTCCCGGCCGCCGGTCTGCCGCTGGAGACCATCGACCGCGTTCCGCTGCCCCGACGACCCTCCGTCGATCTGCTCAAGCTGCCCGTGCGCCTGCGCGGGGCGATCGGCCAGGCCGGGCGGATCATCGACGAGAGCCGCGCCGACGTGGTGGTGGGCGTGGGCGGCTACGTCTGCACCCCCATGTACCTGGCGGCCCGCCGTCGCGGCGTCCCTGTCGTGATCCATGAGGCCAACGCCCGCCCCGGGCTGGCCAATCGCGTCGGAGCCCGCTTCGCCGCCGTCGTGGCCACCGCCTTCCCGAACACGCCGCTGAAGGGCGCCCGCACGGTGGGGATGCCCATGCGCCGGGAGATCTCGCAGCTCGACCGCGCGGCCGCCCAGCGAGGGGCCCGGCAGCGCCTCGGCCTGGACCCGGAGCGCACCACCGTGATCGTGACCGGCGGCTCCTCCGGGGCGGTGGCCATCAACCGCACGATCCAGGGGATCGTGCCGGGGATCGCCGAGCAGGGCTACCAGCTGCTGCACATCACCGGCCGCGACAAGCCCGTGCTCACCCCGGACCTGCGTCCGCTTGAGGCCGAGGGCTATCGGCAGGTGGAGTACGTCGACGGCATGGAGGACGTCTACGCCGCCGCCGATCTGCTGATCGCCCGCGCCGGGGCCGCGACCGTCTCCGAGGTGGCCGCCGTCGGACTGCCCGCGATCTTCGTGCCGCTGCCGATCGGCAACGGCGAGCAGGCGCTCAACGCCCGCTCCCTCGTGGAGGCCGGCGCCGCCCGGCTCGTCGAGGACTCCGACTTCACCTCCGAGTGGTACCGCGCGAACGTGCTGCCTCTGCTCACGGCCCCCGAGGGCCTGGCCGAGATGACCCGTGCGGCACGAGGGGCAGGCGTGCGCGATGCGGACGCGACCATGGCTGAACTGATCCTGCAGGAGGCACGACGTGAGCACTGATCCCGGAACCGGGTCCCCGAACGAGTCCATGGGCGTGGACACCGATCCCGCCGGGCTGGGGCCCACCCACCTGATCGGCATCGGGGGCGCCGGCATGTCCGCCGTCGCCCGCCTGCTGCTGGCCCACGGGGTGAGCGTCTCCGGATCGGATGCCCAGGAGTCCCGCGGGCTCGCCGCGCTGCGCGAGCGCGGGGCCCGCATCAGCATCGGTCAGGCGGCCGAGAACATCGCCGACGCCCGGACCGTCGTCGTCTCGACCGCGATCCGCGAGACCAACCCCGAGCTGGCCGCGGCTCGGGAGGCCGGGCTGCGCGTGCTGCACCGCTCCCAGGCCCTCGGGGTGGCCATGCACGGCTCCCAGGTGGTCGCGGTCGCCGGCACGCACGGCAAGACCACCACGTCGTCCATGGCGGCAGTGGCGCTGCAGGAGTCAGGGCAGGAGCCGTCGTGGGCCATCGGCGCGCACGTGGCCGATCTGGGCACCAACGCCCACCTGGGCCGCGGCCGCTGGTTCGTGGCCGAGGCCGACGAGTCCGACGGCTCGTTCCTCTCCTACGCGCCCACGATCGCCGTGGTCACGAACATCGAGCCCGACCACTTGGATCACTACGGCTCCGAGGAGGCCTTCTTCCAGGCCTTCGAGGACTTCGCGGACACCCTCCGCCCCGGCGGCACCCTGGTGGCATGCCAGGACGATTCCGGTTCGCGCCGGCTGGCCGAGGCCGTGCGCCGCCGCGGCGGCAGCGTGGTCACCTACGGCACCGATGCCGCAGCGCAGATCCGCGTGAGCGATATCCGCACCGAGGGCATCGGCGCCACCGCCGAGCTGAGCCTGGGGGAGGGCGCCGACCTCCGCAGCCACCGCATGCGCCTGGAGGTCCCCGGCGAGCACAACGTGCTCAACGCGGCAGCGGCCTTCGCCGTCACCCAGATCGCCGGGGTCCCCGCCGAGGACGCCCTGCGGGGCCTGGCCGGTTTCCACGGCTCCGACCGCCGATTCGAGCTCAAGGGAGAGGCCCGCGGCGTGCGGGTCATCGACGATTACGCCCATCACCCCACCGAGGTGCGCGCCGCGCTGACGGCCGCACGGCGCGTGGCGGGGGAGGACCGCGTCCTGGTGCTCTTCCAGCCCCACCTCTTCTCCCGCACGCAGGCCTTCGCGGGCGAGTTCGCCCAGGCCCTCGAGATCGCCGACGACGCCTGGGTCCTGCCGATCTACGCAGCGCGCGAGGACCCGGTCGAGGGCGTCTCCTCGGATCTGATCGCCGATGCCGCCGGGGACTCGGTGCGCAGCGCCTTCGATCCCCAGGAGGCGATCGCTCAGATCGCGGCCCAGGCACGGGAGGGAGATCTGGTGCTCACGGTCGGCGCCGGGGACGTCACCGCGTTCGGCCCCCGCCTGCTCAGCGCACTGGAGGACTCCGGGCAGGCCGGGGCCTCGGCCTGATGGCGGGCGGACCCCGACCCCGCCAGCCGCGCTTCGGCGGCACATCCGGCTCCTCCTCCACGCAGCGCGGACGCGAGCAGGAGCCGGTCGAGACCGCCGGCGGCGCTGAGTCCCCGTCGTCCGCCGGTGCCGAGACCCCGCGCGTGCGCGTCAACAGCCGGGACAAGGTCGCAGCGCTCGACGAGCAGCGCGAGTCCGAGTTCGAGCCCGTGCCCACAGGAGGCGGGCGATTCAGCGACTGGCGGCGCACGCTGCAGCTGGGCTCGTCCGGCTCGGGATCCAGGGGCTCGGCGCGCGACGGGCAGGACGGCGATGACAGTCGTCGGCTGTCCCCGGCGCTGCGCCGCCTGGTGCGTCTGGCGGTGGCCGTGCTGATCGTGGTCCTGATCGTGTGGGGCGTGTTCTTCTCCCCGCTGTTCTCGGTGCGCTCCCTGCAGGTCGAGGGCCTCTCCCTGACCGACCAGGGGGCCGCCGAGGAGGCGCTGCAGCCGCTGGAGGGCAAGTCCATGACCCGCATCTCCTCCGAGGAGGTCGAGTCCCTGCTCACGCAGTTCCCGGCAGTCGCCTCGGTGGACACCAGCGCCAGCGGCAGCGGGACCCTGCGCGTCGAGGTCCAGGAGCGGATCCCGGTCGCTGCGGTCGAGGACGGCGACGGCTGGCAGCTCGTGGACCGCGAGGGCACGCAGCTCGAGCAGGTCACCGACAGCGAGCAGATCCACGTCCCGGTGATCGCCGGCGGCACCGACGTGCTGGACAGCGAGGACTGGGACACGGTCAGCTCGGTGCTGGCCTCGCTGCCCTCGTCGCTGCTCGAGCAGGTCCAGACGGCCCGCGCCGAATCGGGCGGGGTCGTGATGCTGGAGCTGCAGGACGGGGTCACGGTGCGCTGGGGCGATGACACCGACAGCGCCCTGAAGGCCGAGGTCCTGGCCGCGCTCGTGGACGCCTCGGAGGCCACCGGCCAGGTCGAGGTCTACGACGTCTCCGCTCCCCGTCATCCGGTGCTGGAGTAGTCGTCCGAAGCGATTTCCTTCGACCCTCAGGTGAGTGTTGAAGGGGTGCCCCCGAATCAGGGGACTCAATGCGCACAACACGCGCCGCGAACTCGTGGCGACGCCTCCTCGGTTGTTAGGCTGACTCGGAAATCAGAGCATGAGCCCTCAGGCATATATCTCGACCTTGGATCGAAGGTTGAGACTGAGGGGTCAGCGCGGACCCCACCGTCGATACAGGTCGGCGGCCCCGAATCAAGACAGGGTGATCATGGACACCACGCCCCAGAACTATCTGGCCGTCATCAAGGTCGTCGGCATCGGCGGCGGCGGCGTCAACGCCGTCAACCGCATGATCGAGGAGGGACTCCGCGGTGTGGAGTTCATCGCGATCAACACGGATGCCCAGGCGCTGCTGATGTCGGATGCCGACGTCAAGCTCGATGTCGGCCGTGAGCTGACCCGCGGCCTCGGCGCCGGCGCCAACCCGGATGTCGGCCGTCAGGCCGCCGAGGACCACCACGAGGAGATCGAGGAGGTCCTGAAGGGGGCCGACATGGTCTTCGTGACCGCAGGCGAGGGCGGAGGCACGGGCACCGGCGGCGCTCCGGTCGTCGCGCGCATCGCCCGCTCGCTGGGCGCGCTGACCATCGGCGTCGTGACCCGACCGTTCACCTTCGAGGGCCGTCGCCGCTCGAACCAGGCCGAGAACGGCATCGAGACCATGCGCGACGAGGTCGACACGCTCATCGTCATCCCGAACGACCGCCTGCTGTCCATCTCGGACCGCAACGTGTCCATGCTGGATGCGTTCAAGTCCGCGGACCAGGTGCTGCTGTCGGGCGTGCAGGGCATCACCGACCTGATCACCACCCCGGGTCTGATCAACCTCGACTTCGCGGACGTCAAGTCCGTCATGCAGGGCGCGGGCTCCGCGCTCATGGGCATCGGCTCGGCGCAGGGCGAGGACCGTGCGGTCAAGGCCGCGGAGCTGGCGATCGCCTCGCCGCTGCTCGAGGCCTCGATCGACGGCGCCCATGGCGTATTGCTGTCCATCCAGGGCGGCTCGGACCTCGGCCTGTTCGAGATCAACGAGGCCGCTCGCCTGGTCCAGGAGGTCGCCCACCCGGAGGCCAACATCATCTTCGGCGCGGTCATCGACGACGCCCTGGGCGACAGCGCGCGCGTCACCGTGATCGCGGCGGGCTTCGACTCCCTGTCGCAGGAGACCAACGCCAACGCGAACTCGCCGGCCGCGCAGCAGGCCGCCTCGACCCGCGCCGCCTTCGGCGCAGGTGCCGGCGCTCCGTCCACCGCCTCCAGCTCCTCCGCTCAGCGCGGCGGTCAGAGCTCGGGCTTCGGCGGCTCGCAGTCGGGCTCGTGGGGCTCCAGCCCGGCGTCTTCTGCCCCGTCGAACGACGACGTCCCGGACGACGCCGGCTTCGACGTCGACCTCCCGCCGGAGAGCGGCGCTCCCAAGTCCTCGGGCCGCAAGGACTCGCTGGACTTCCCGGACTTCCTCAAGTGAGGTCCTGACATCGCGGATCCCGCGATGTCGTGAGCACGAGGGCGGCGCCCCGACCGGTCGGTCGGGGCGCCGCCCTCGTCTCGTCCCGGCCCAAGCCGTCGCACGGTCAGCAGAGTCGCCGTGGCCCGCTGAAGTCCCCGAGAGCCCGCCTGGGGGCGGGGCTCGGCCACTTGTGGCACTTGGGCTCCGCGAAATAGCCGCCGAACCTCTCCGGCAGATGCCGCCGCCCGTCGAGTGGCGTGCTGGTGTTCCCTCTGCCGTCGAGCGGCATGGGTGCAGCGGGGTCGAGCTCTCGCTGCTGTGACGAAGCGGCCGCTCGGTGTCCACCGTGTCGTCAGGTGCGTGCGACTAGGGTCGGGCCCATGTACTGGCATTCGTCTCAGCGCCTCGGCGTCCGCACCGTGTTCACCGACAGAGACCTCGGCAATCTGGGCCTTCATGTCCCCGACGACCCCCAGGCGGTGCGCGCTCGTCGTGACCGCGCGGCCATCGATCTCGGCGTGGATCCCTCCTCCGTGCTCTATCTGGATCAGGTGCACGGCACCCACGTGGTCGATGCCGATGCGGCGGCCCCGGGGGAGGTCTGCACCGGCGACGCCGCCGTCTCCACCGCAGGACGCCCGCTCGCCGTCATGGTCGCCGACTGCGTGCCCGTGGTGCTGGTCGGCGAGCCCGAGCGCGCCGGCGCCGCGCCGTTGACCGCCGTCGCCCATGCGGGTCGGCGCGGGCTGCTCGACGGCGTCCTTCCGGCGGTCGTCGAGGCTCTGCGCGCGCGCGGGGCCCAGCGCATCAGCGCGCAGATCGGCCCGTGCGTGTGCGCGCAGTGCTATGAGGTGCCCGAGCAGATGGCCGAGGAGTCGGAGCAGAGCCTTCCCGGCATCCGCACGACGACCCGCTGGGGCACCCCGGGGCTCGACCTGCCCGGCGCTGCTGCGCGCCAGCTGGAGCAGCTCGGAGTGCAGGTCGAGGTCGTGGCTGAGGACAGCCCGCGCTGCACGCTCGAGAACGAGGGACTGTCCTCCCATCGCCGCGATCCCTCCAGCGGCCGGATCGCCGGCATCGTCGTCCCCGTGTCCTGAGCAAGGCTGAACGCAGCCTCGCCGCGCTGGGCGGCGCTGGCCGTGTCCTGGGTCGCACTCAGGGCATCCGACCGGCACGTCTGACATGGCGCTGCAGGGGAGTCGGGTAGCCTGGCGGTCGACCTCCCTGCCGCTGATCCTTCCGGGTTCGGCGGCATCGGGCCGAGCCCCTCGCAGGACGCGAACCGCGCCCTGCCGATGCGGACCGCCGGGACGGTCGGAGTCGAAGACCATCATCTGCACCGCGGTGCAGATCAGAGCGAGGAGGGTCGCGCGTGAGCCAGTCGATGCGCCGAGCCATGATCCGTCTGGGCCTGGCCGAGCCCGAGGGCCACGACGAGGACTACGACCGATCGCCCGCCCCGCAGCGGCCCGAGCGCCGTTCCGCCCCGGCGCAGCCGCGCGAGGACCGCCCCTCCCTGGACGACGGCCCCCGCCGCGCGTCCGAGGACCGCGGATCCGATGGTCGCGGCGAGCCCGCCGATCGCGGTCCCCGCGACGGCGAGTCCGCGTCGCAGCGCCGCGGTGCCGAGCAGTCGCGCACCCGGCCCGCGCGCGAGCCCCGCCGAGACTCCGAGTACCGAGCCCCCGTCACGCCGATCAAGCGTGCCCCCTCGACATCCCGAGAGGATGCAGACGACATGCGCACCATCACCACCGTCCACCCGCGCTCCTACAACGACGCGAAGTCGGTGGGCGAGTCCTTCCGCGACGGCACTCCCGTCATCATGGACCTGAGCGATCTGGCCGAGGCCGAGGCCAAGCGCCTCGTGGACTTCGCCGCCGGGCTGGTCTACGCCCTCCACGGATCGATCGAGCGCGTGACCACCACGGTGTTCCTGCTCACCCCGTCCTACGTCGAGGTCGTCGACTCCTCGGTCGGCCCTGACGAGGACCTCGACGCCGCAGAGGCCTGAGCGCCATGACGGTCGTCTTCGCGATCCTCTACCTGCTGGTGCATGTCCTGATCCTGGTCGTGCTCGGCAGGTTCGCCGTGGACATGATCCAGTCCTTCGCGCGCGGATGGCGCCCCCAGGGGGCTTCCCTGGTGCTGGCCTCGAGCATCTACGCCGTGACGGATCCGATCCTGAACCCGTTGCGGCGGCTGATCCCGCCGCTGCGCCTCGGCGGGATCGCCCTGGATCTGTCGTCGATGATCCTCATCTTCGGGCTGGTCATCCTCGAGAGCGTCTGCATCTCCCTGCTGGTGTCGGCCTGAGATCATCCGGTTCGCCTCGCCGCTCGAGTGCGCTCAGATGGGCCGCAGCTCGGGCTCAGCTGACAGTTGGGCCACAATCACAACCGTGGACGGGTCCACCAGTCTCCGGGCCCTGCCGAGCATGTAGTCTGATCCGTCGAAGGCCCCCAGTGTCGGGGCACGTCGCGCGGAGGCATCTCCTGCAGGGCTAGCAGGTACCGGACCCGCGGATCTCGTTGTCCGAAAGCGGGTTCCCCGGATCGTGCGGCGGAACTCGACCCCATTGCTATGAGGAGAGGCATATTCCATGGCTCTGACCCCGGAAGACGTCATCAACAAGCGTTTCCAGCCGACCAAGTTCCGCGAGGGCTACGACCAGGACGAGGTCGATGACTTCCTGGACGAGATCGTCGTCGAGCTTCGTCGGCTGAATCAGGAGAACGCCGAGCTGCGCGATCGCCTGGAAGGTGCGGACGCCTCGACGGCCGCATCGGAGGCTGAGACCTCGAGCGCCGTCTCGGCTCAGGACTCCGCGCAGGAGCAGGAGACCGTCGAGCCCGTCAGCGCTCCGGTCGCCGGGCAGCCCGAGGCCCCCGGCGACGCTGCGGCCCCGGCCGGGGAGGCCCCGGCTCCTGCCCAGCCCGCTGAGGATTCCTACGTCGCCTCGGCCGAGAGCGCGGCCGGCGTGCTCGCCATGGCCCAGAAGCTGCACGACCAGTACGTCAGCGAGGGTCGCGCCGAGCGCGATCGTCTGATCGACGAGGGCCGCACCCGCGCCGACGACCTCGTCTCGGAGGCCGAGACCACCAAGTCCCAGGTCCTCTCCTCCCTGGAGGAGGAGCGCCGCGATCTCGAGGTCAAGGTCTCGGACCTGCGCGGCTTCGAGTCGTCCTACCGCGAGCGTCTGGCCGAGTTCATCGGCGGGCAGCTCGAGGAGATCAAGACCGCTCCGTCGCTGGCTCCCGAGTCCTCCTCGGACGCCCGCTGATCCGAGCTGACGCCGCGCGCCTTCCCCGTCACCGGGTCGGTGCGCGGCGTCTGCTCTTCCTCGACCCCGTCCGGTCCGCACAGGACCGCCCTCGATCCGCCTCCCGCGAGAGAGCCCGGTGCACAGCCACATGTCCTCACCCGCCCCTGAGCAGCAGACCCGCAGCGCCGCCGCACGGAGACGGGGCCGGGGGGCTGTGCTGATCCTCGCGCTGCTGTGCGCCGTCGTGGTCTACGGGCTGGATCAGGGGACCAAGGCTCTCGTGGAGCGGACCATGACGCTGGGCCAGCAGATCCCGGTGATCGACGGCCTCCTGCAGTGGCACTACATCCTCAATCCCGGTGCGGCCTTCTCCATGGGGGAAGGCTTCACCTGGGTGTTCACAGCGATCATGGCGATCGTCTCGGTCGGCATCCTGGTCTATCTGCCGCGGGTGCGATCGCTGGCCTGGGCACTGAGCCTGGGCCTGGTGCTCGGCGGGGCGACCGGCAACCTCACGGACCGGCTGCTGCGCTGGCCTGGGTTCCCCAACGGGCACGTGGTCGACTTCATCCACGTCCAGGGCTTCGCGGTGTTCAACGTCGCCGATTCCGGAGTGGTCGTGGGCGTCATCCTGACGGCGACGCTGATCCTCTTCGGCCGCGAGCCCGACGGCACCCGCTCCGGGCGCGATCGCCCCGGGACCGAGGGCACGGGATCCGCCGAAGCCCCCCGCACCGACTCGGCTCAGGATCGCGTCGTCGACCACGACTCCTCCGCCGGCGATGCCTCCAGTGAGGGGGCTACCCGATGAGCGCGGCGTCCCAGTCCCCGAAGCGCGAGTCGCGTGAGCTGCAGGTCCCGGCGGAGCTGGCCGGCGCCAGGGCCGATGCGATCGTGTCCCAGCTCAGCGGGCTGTCGCGCACCGCGACCGGCAGGCTCTTCGAGGCCCAGGAGGTGGAGGTCGACGGCGCGCCGATCGCCAAGTCCCGCAAGCTTGCTCAGGGAGCTGCGGTGCACGTCCTCATGCCCGAGGAGATCGACCTGTCGGTGATCGTGCCGGAGACCGTCGACGGCTTCTCCGTGATCCACGCGGACGACGACATCGTGGTGATCGACAAGCCCGCAGGCGTCGCCGCGCATCCGTCGCCGGGATGGTCCGGCCCCACAGTGCTCAGCGCCCTGGCCGGCGCCGGGATCACCGTGAGCACCTCCGGGGCGGCAGAGCGCCAGGGCATCGTCCATCGCCTGGACGTGGGGACCTCAGGTCTCATGGTCGTAGCCCGCTCCGAGCGGGCGTACGCGGCGCTGAAGCGGGCGTTCAAGGAGCGCACGGTCGAGAAGATCTACCACACGGTCGTGCAGGGCATGCCCGATCCCATGAGGGGCACGATCGAGGCGCCGATCGCCCGGCACCCCGACTACGAGTGGCGCTTCGCGGTGATCGAGGGTGGGCGCGATTCCGTGACCCACTACGAGACGCTGGAGTCCTTCGGGCGCGCCACGCTGCTGGAGGTCCACCTGGAGACGGGGCGCACGCACCAGATCCGCGTGCACTTCAGCGCCCTGAAGCACCCCTGCGCCGGGGACCTCACCTACGGCGCCGATCCCGCCCTGTCGGCGGGCCTGGGCCTGACCCGCCAGTGGCTGCACGCGCAGCGTCTGGGCTTCGAGCACCCGGGGACGGGGGAGCGGGTCACGTTCACGTCCGAGCCTCCCGCGGATCTGAGCTGGGCGCTGGAGACCCTGCGCGACGGCGGACCGCGCTGAGGCCTGCTGGCCTCCTGCCTCGGCGGGGCTGTCGTCGTCCGGGGCGGCGCCGCACGAGGGGTCCGTGATCAGCGGCAGCGGTGTCGGCCCCTGTCGCGTCGGAGGCTGCGGATAGGATCCTCGCGATGACTCAGGGCAAGGGATTCACGCATCTGCACGTGCACACCGAGTACTCCATGCTCGACGGCGCCGCTCGACTCGACGATCTGTTCGAGGCCTGCCACGCCCAGGGGATGGACTCGCTGGCCACGACCGACCACGGCTTCGTCTTCGGCGCCTACGACTTCTGGTCGCGGGCCAACAAGGCCGGGATCAAGCCGATCATCGGCGTGGAGGCGTACCTGACCCCCGGCACGGCACGCGCCGATCGCACGCGCGTGAAGTTCGCCGACGGCGGCCGCAACGACGTCTCCGGCGCCGGCTCCTACACCCACATGACCCTGCTGGCCGAGACCACCGAGGGCATGCAGAACCTGTTCCGGGCCTCGAGCTACGCCTCCCTGGAGGGCCAGCTCTACAAGCCCCGCATGGACCGGGATCTGCTCAACCGCTACGGCAAGGGCCTGATCGCCACGACCGGTTGCCCGTCCGGGGAGATCCAGACCCGTCTGCGGCTGGGTCAGTACAAGGAGGCGATCGACGCCGCCGCCGAGTTCCGGGACATCTTCGGCCCCGAGAACTTCTACTGCGAGATCATGGATCACGGCCTGGGGATCGAGAAGGACGTCCACCAGGACCTCATGAAGCTGGCCAAGGACCTCCAGCTGCCCCTGGTCGCTACGAACGACCTCCACTACACGAATGCCGAGGACGCCAAGGCGCACGCCGCCCTGCTGTGCGTGCAGTCCGGCTCCACGCTGGCCGATCCCAAGCGCTTCAAGTTCGATGCCGACGAGTTCTACCTCAAGTCGGCCGCGGAGATGCGGGATCTGTTCCGGGACTACCCGGAGGCCTGCGACAACACGCTGGAGATCGCCGAGCGCTGCCACGTCGAGTTCGACGAGACCGTCGGCAAGTTCATGCCCGTCTTCCCGGTCCCGGAGGGCGAGTCGGAGGAGTCCTGGTTCGCCAAGGAGGTCGACCGCGGCCTGGAGTTCCGCTTCCCGGACGGCGTCCCCTCGGAGGTGCGGGATCAGGCCGAGTACGAGAAGGGGATCATTCTGCAGATGGGCTTCCCCGGGTACTTCCTGGTGGTGGCCGACTTCATCACCTGGGCCAAGGCCCAGGGGATCCGCGTGGGTCCGGGGCGCGGCTCCGGCGCAGGCTCCATGGTCGCCTACGCCATGCGCATCACGGAGCTGAACCCCCTGGAGCACGGGCTGATCTTCGAGCGCTTCCTGAACCCCGAGCGCGTCTCCATGCCGGACTTCGACATCGACTTCGATGATCGTCGCCGCCCGGAGGTCATCCGCTACGTCACCGAGAAGTACGGCGACGAGCGCGTGGCCATGATCGTCACCTACGGCACCATCAAGGCCAAGCAGGCGCTGAAGGACTCCTCGCGCGTGCTGGGCTACCCGTTCTCCATGGGCGAGAAGCTCACCAAGGCCATGCCGCCGGACATCATGGGCAAGGGCATCTCCCTGGCGGATGTCTACAACGAGGATGCCAAGCGCTACGAGGAGGCCGCCGAGCTGCGAGAGGTCCTGCAGGAGGACCCCGAGTCGCAGAAGGTCTTCGAGACGGCCCAGGGCCTCGAGGGGCTCAAGCGCCAGTGGGGCGTGCACGCCGCCGGCGTGATCATGTCCTCGGACCCGCTGATCGACATCATCCCGCTCATGCGCCGCGAGCAGGACGGGCAGATCATCACCCAGTTCGACTACCCCACGTGCGAGGGGCTCGGGCTGATCAAGATGGACTTCCTGGGGCTGCGAAACCTCACGATCATCTCCGACGCCCTGGAGAACATCACCCACAACCGCGACGGCTTCGTCCTGGACCTCGAGGGGCTGGCTCTCGACGACAAGGCCTCCTACGACCTCCTGGCCCGCGGCGACACGCTGGGCGTCTTCCAGCTCGACGGCGGCCCCATGCGCCAGCTGCTGAAGATGATGCGCCCGGACCAGTACGAGGACATCTCCGCTGTGCTGGCGCTCTACCGCCCCGGCCCCATGGGCGTGAACTCGCACATCAACTACGCCCTGCGCAAGACGGGCCAGCAGGAGATCACCCCGATCCACCCGGAGCTCGAGGAGCCGCTGGCCGAGATCCTGGACCTGACCTACGGCCTGATCGTGTATCAGGAGCAGGTCATGGCCGTGGCGCAGAAGGTCGCCGACTACACCCTGGGCCAGGCGGATCTGCTGCGCCGGGCCATGGGCAAGAAGAAGAAGTCCGAGCTGGACAAGCAGAAGGACTTCTTCTTCGGCGGCATGGAGAAGAACGGGTACTCCCGGGAGGCCGCCGACACCCTGTGGCACGTCCTCGAGTCGTTCTCCGACTACGCGTTCAACAAGGCGCACACCGCCGCCTACGGACTGGTCTCCTACTGGACGGCCTACCTCAAGGCGCACTACCCGGCCGAGTACATGGCCGCGCTGCTGACGTCGGTGGGCGATGACAAGGACAAGCTCGCGCTCTACCTCAACGAGTGCCGCCGCATGGGCATCACCGTGCTGCCACCGGACGTCAACGAGTCCGTCGTGAACTTCACGCCCGTGGGGGAGGACATCCGCTTCGGCATGGCCGCGGTGCGTAACGTGGGCGCCAACGTGGTGGAGGCGATCGTGCGCGCTCGCACGTCGGAGGGGGCCTTCACGTCCTTCAACGACTTCCTCTCCAAGGTCGAGCTCGTGGTGTGCAATAAGCGAACGATCGAGTCGCTCGTGAAGTCGGGGGCCTTCGATCAGCTCGGGCACACCCGCCGGGCGCTCGTGGACGTCCACGAGCAGGCCATCGACGACGTCGTGTCCCAGAAGAAGAACGAGGCCAAGGGCGAGTTCACCTTCGACATCTTCGCCATGGGCGGGGACACCGCCGAGTCGGAGGGCGAGGGGCTGCAGGTCGAGGTCCCTGACCTGCCGGAGTGGGAGCGCAAGGACATGCTCTCCTTCGAGCGCGAGATGCTCGGGCTCTACGTCTCGGATCACCCCCTGCGCGGGCTGGACCAGGCGCTGGCCGAGCACTCGGACACCTCGGTGCAGCAGGTGCTCTCCGAGGACGGCGGCAAGCCGGACGGGGCGATCGTCACGGTCGCCGGCATGATCACCTCGGTTCAGCGCCGGATCGCCAAGTCCTCGGGCAACGCCTATGCCCGGATCGAGCTCGAGGACCGATCCGGCTCCGTCGAGATCATGTTCTTCGGCAAGGTCTACGCCCCCATCGCGGGAGTGCTGGCCGAGGACCTGATCTGCTCGATCAAGGGCCGCGTGCAGAAGCGCGACGACGGCTCCGTGTCCATGTCCGCCATGGAGCTGACCCTGCCGGAGATCCACCCGGAGGGCCACGCCGGTCCGGTCACGATCACGGTGCCGGAGCGCCGGCTCAACGAGCAGACCGTCGGGGAGCTCGCCTCGGTGCTGCGCAGCCACCGCGGCGATTCGGAGGTCCGGCTTCGGGTTGGGACCCAGCGGGCCACGCAGGTCTGGCAGCTGCCGCCGCAGTACCGGGTCGAGGCCGGACCGGCGTTCTTCGGCGATCTGAAGGTCCTGCTGGGCCCCGCCTGCCTGGAGGGCTGAGCCCGTCGCAGAGGGGGCCGGTGCTCCCGGGGCCGTCATCGCCCGGGGCCTAGAATGGGTGCCGTGAACGCGAATCCTGAGAACCCCGTGCCCTCCGCCGACCCCGCTGCTGCGGCCTCGTCCCAGGACCGCGCCGGGAACGGGGCCGGTCCCGTCCTGCGCACGATCGATCTGCGCGGCCAGGACTTGGCCTGGGCGCAGCTGCGCGCCGTCGTGCCCCGGCAGACCGACGGCGCCCGTCAGGACGCCGACGACACCGTCCGGGCGATCATCGCGGACGTTCGCGAGCGCGGCGCGCAGGCCCTGCGGGACTACGCCCAGCGCTTCGACGGGGTCGCCCAGGACCGCCTCAAGGTGGATCCCGAGCAGATCCAGCAGGCCGTGCGCGAGCTCGATCCGGCCGTGCGCGCGGGTCTCGAATCGGCCATCGAGCGCTGCCGCGCCTTCGCCGCCGCTCAGCGCCCGGCCGATGCCGAGATCGAGGTCGCTCCCGGAGCCCGCCTGGTCCACCGATGGACCCCGGTGCAGCGCGTGGGCCTCTACGTGCCGGGCGGTCTGGCCGTCTACCCCTCGTCGGTCGTGATGAACGTCGTGCCCGCGCAGGCCGCCGGCGTCGAGTCGGTCGTGCTGTGCACGCCGCCGCAGGCCGAGTTCGGCGGCCTGCCGCATCCCACGATCCTGGCCGCCGCCGGGCTGCTCGGCGTGGACGAGGTCTGGGCGATCGGCGGGGCCCAGGCCCTGGCCGCCATGGCCCACGGCGTGGTCGACGAGGGCGAGGACCGCCGTGACGTCCTGGAGCCCGTGCACACGATCACCGGGCCGGGCAACCTGTTCGTGGCGACCGCCAAGCGCCAGCTGCGCTCGGTCGTGGGCGTCGATGCCGAGGCCGGCACCACCGAGATCGCCGTGATCGCCGATGAGACCGCTCAGCCGCGCTACGTGGCCGCCGATCTGATCTCCCAGGCAGAGCACGACCCGCTGGCCGGGTCGGTGCTGATCACCCACAGCCCGCGGATCGCGCAGCAGGTCGCAGAGGCCATCGTGGAGCTGGCCGGCACGGCGCGCCACGCCGAGCGCATCCGCACGGCGCTGGAGGGCGAGCAGTCCGGCGTGGTGCTCACCGACAGCCTCGAGGCCTCGATCGCCGTGGCCGATGCCTACGCCGCCGAGCACCTCGAGATCCACACCGAGGATCCGCGCGCCGTGGCGGCCAGGGTGCGCAACGCCGGGGCGATCTTCGTGGGCCCGTACAGCCCGGTGCCGCTGGGGGACTACGCGGCCGGCTCCAACCACGTGCTGCCCACGGGCGGGTCGGCGGTGCACGCCCAGGGGCTGTGCACCACGAGCTTCATGAAGGCCGTCCAGGTCATCGAGTACGACCAGCAGGCCCTGCTGGAGCTCGAGCCGGCCATCACCGCACTGGCCGAAGCAGAGGACCTGCCCAATCACGGCGTGGCCGTCACGGTGCGCGCGCAGGACGCCGCGCACGCCGCCGACACGGAGGGCTGAGCGTGCACTGCCCGTTCTGCCGCCATCCCGACTCCAAGGTCGTGGACTCGCGCACCACCGATGACGGCGCCGCGATCCGGCGCCGCCGCCAGTGCGCGCAGTGCAAGCGGCGCTTCTCGACCATGGAGACCACCACGATCTCCGTGATCAAGCGCTCGGGGGTCACCGAGCCGTTCGAACGGCAGAAGATCGTCTCCGGCGTGCGCAAGGCATGCCAGGGCCGACCCGTGAACGAGGACGACCTGGCCAAGCTGGCCCAGGAGGTCGAGGAATCGGTGCGCGCGGCCGGGATCGCCGAGATCGAAGCCGATGAGGTCGGGCTGGCCATCCTCAAGCCGCTGCGCCGGCTGGACGTGGTCGCCTATCTGCGCTTCGCCTCCGTGTACCAGGCCTTCAGCGACCTGGACGACTTCGAGAACGCCATCGAGGTGCTGCGCTCCGAGCGCGCCGCTCAGGCCATCGGCCAGCAGGCACTCGTGGACGACGAGGTGACCGCACCGCGGCGCTCCAAGCGTCGCACCGCCCCCTCCGCCGAGCGGCGCACGTCCGCGCAGCGACGACGCTCCGCCGCACCCGCCGAGACGGAGGACAGCCCCGAGCAGGAGCGACTGCTGTGACGGGAGCATCCCGGGCCTGACCTGGGGCTGCGCCGCGGGTTCCGCCCTCGGCGATCACCGCCTTGCCGGGGATCGGAGACGGCCTGTACAGTAGGTGCATAAGGCCCGTCAGGGGTTGCGGAGGGGAAGCCGCGAACCCTGACGGGCCTTTGCAATGCCCGGATGCTGCCGGGGCCCGCGCGCTGTCGGGAGGGAGCCGGACTCAGCCCGCGGCGTGGCGGCGCTGATCCTCCTCCGCCCACAGGGCGGCGCCCACGATGCCCGCGTTGTTGCGCAGCTGAGCCACCTCCACGGGGGTCTCGAGCTCGAGCAGCGGCAGGAACTTGTCCGACTTCTTGGACACGCCGCCGCCGACCACGAACAGGTCGGGGGAGAACAGCATCTGCACGTGCTCGAAATAGGGCTGCAGGCGGTGCGTGGCCCACTTCTTGAAGGACAGCTCCTGCCGCTCGCGCGCCACGGCCGAGGCCCGGGTCTCGGCGTCGTGGCCGTCGAGCTCCAGGTGCCCGAGCTCGGCGTTGGGCACCAGATGCCCGTCCATGATCAGGGCGGCACCGATGCCCGTGCCCAGGGTCAGCATGATGACCAGTCCGTCGACGCCCCTGCCGGCGCCGTAGCGGGCCTCGGCCAGACCGGCGCCGTCGGCGTCGTTGAGGGCGGCGATCGGACGGCCCAGCGTCTCGGAGAAGGTCTCGGCGATGTTCGCCCCGACCCACGACTCGTCGATGTTGGCCGCCAGCTTGGTCACGCCGTTCTTGACGATCGACGGGACGATCACGCCGATGGGCGATCCCGGCTCCGGGGCACCCTCGCGGTCCTGCAGCACGGCGACGATCTCGCCGATGACCTTGCCGACGGCTTCCGGCGTGGCCGGCTGCGGCGTGGGGATGCGGTAGCGCTCCCCGATCAGATCGCCGACCTCCAGGTCGACGATCCCGCCCTTGATGCCGGTGCCGCCGACATCGATCCCGATGAAGCGACGCGCGCTCGAGGCCGAGCCCGCGGACGGGGCCGGGGGAGTGGTGTCATCGTCGCGGACTCCCGAGTCCTTGACGACGTCCTCGGCGGTGATCTTCTCCGCGGGCTTGGCGTGGGTCTTCTTGGCGGCCATGTCGGCTCCCTTCGATGGACGGTGCAGGCTCAGGCGGCCGTGGGCAGCGTCAGGACATCCACGCCGTCCTCGGTGACCACCATGGTGTGCTCGAACTGGGCGGTGCGCCGCCTGTCGGCGGTGGTGATCGTCCAGTCGTCGTCCCACTGCTCCCACTGGATGGATCCGAGAGTGAGCATGGGCTCGATGGTGAAGATCATGCCCGGAACGATCTCCGTGGCATAGGAGGGCGCGGCATCGTAATGCGGGATGATCAGCCCGGTGTGGAATTCGTGGCCCACTCCGTGGCCCGTGAAGTCGCGGACCACGCCGTATCCGAAGCGCTGGGCGTACTTCTCGATGACCCGTCCGATGACGTTGATCTCGCGGCCTGGACGCACTGCCTTCATGGCGCGGTTCAGCGACTCCCGTGTCCGCTCCACGAGCAGGCGGGACTGCTCGTCGACCTCGCCCACCAGGAACATGGCGTTCGTGTCGCCGTGCATCCCGTCCTTGTAGGCCGTGACATCGAGGTTGATGATGTCGCCGTCCTCGAGCACGGTGGAATCCGGGATGCCGTGGCAGATGACCTCGTTGAGCGAGGTGCAGATCGACTTGCGGAAGCCGCGGTAGCCCAGGCAGGACGGATACGCCCCGTGATCGCACATGTACTCGTGGGCGATCCGGTCCAGCTCATCGGTGGTCGTGCCCGGCACGCAGGCCTTCCCGGCCTCCTGCAGGGCGTCGGCGGCGATCGTGCCGGCGGCCCGCACCAGCTCGATCTCCTCCGGGGTGTAGATGTTCGAGCACTTGCCCTCGTCGGGATCCTTCTTGCCCACGTACTCGGGCCGGACGATGCCGCCGGGCACCTGGCGCGACTTCCCGATGGCTCCGGGGCGCAGGCGCCCGAGCGGGGCGGCGCCGGGCTCGGCGGGGAGGTTGTGGGACGGGCTGGACACGGGGATCGGCGCTCCTTCTGGTCAGGGGTTCTCGACGGCGCTGCGTCGGGTGGTCTTCCTCCCAGCTTAGTTCTCCGGGCCGACGCCGCTGCGGGACAGGTCGACCGGGCAACGGGGCGGCGTGCGCGGACGGAGCAGGCCGTGCGGATCACGGTGGGGGATACTGGGCAGCGGAAGCGCTCGCGCAGCGAGCCGGCCGCAGGGCCCTGGAGCCATGCGGCCGCACGACGACACCGGGAAGGCAGGTCGCATCATGGAGTACTGGTACAACCTCAGCAGCGGTCAGATCGAGCGGGGCCAGCAGTCGGACTACAGCCAGCTGCTGGGCCCGTACGCCTCGGAGGCCGAGGCGCGCAGGGCGCTGGAGACCGCGGCGGCCAAGTCCAAGGCCTGGGACGAGAAGGAGCGCGAGTTCCGCGACGACTGAGCGGGCTTCGTCTGCTCCGAGGACGTGGACGGGCCCCGACGGCAGCGCTGCCGTCGGGGCCCTCGTCGTCCCGTGCCTCGCAGCTGAGCTCTCAGGCCACGTGCCTGGCCGGCTCGGACCTGCTCAGGGGCAGCTTCAGAAGGTGTGCTCGGGCCCGGGGAAGGAGCCGTCGCGGACGTCGTCGGCGTAGCGGGTCACGGCGTCGGTGATCGTGGAGCGCAGAGCGGCGTACTGACGCACGAACCGCGGGACGCGTCCGCCGTTGAGACCCAGCAGGTCCTGCCACACGAGCACCTGCCCGGTGGTCGCAGCCCCTGCGCCGATGCCGACGGTCGGCACGTCCAGGGCGGCGTCGACCTCCTGCGCGGTCTGCGCCGGGACCATCTCGAGCAGCACGGAGAACGCACCGGCCTCCTGCAGCGCCAGGGCGTCGTCGAGGACGCGTCGGGCCGTCTCGCCGCGGCCCTGGACCCGGTAGCCGCCCAGGGCATGCTCGGACTGCGGGGTGAAGCCCACATGGCCCATCACCGGGATCCCGGCGCGCACCACGGCGCGCACGTGCTCGGCCAGCGCGACGTCCGCCTCGATCTTCACCGCGTGGACCCCTCCCTCCTTGAGCAGCCGCACCGCCGAGCGCACGGCCTGCTGCGGAGACTCCTCGTAGGAGCCGAAGGGCAGATCGGCGATCACCAGGGCGCGACGGGTCGCGCGGGAGACCGCGGCCGAGAGCATGATCATCTGCTCGAGCGTCACCGGCAGCGTCGAGGACTGCCCGAAGACCGTGCTCCCGGCCGAGTCGCCGACCAGGAGGGTGTCGATGCCCGCGGAGTCGAAGATCTCGGCGAGCATGGCGTCGTAGGCCGTGAGCATCGTGAAGCGCTCGCCGGCCTCCTTGGCCTCCTGCAGGTGCCGGGTGCGCACCCGGCCCACGCTGCGCAGCCCCGGTGCGTTGCGCTCGGCGGCGCCCGCCGGAACGGAAGCGCTGTTGGGGTAGGGCGCCGAGTCCGGGCGAACGGAGGAATGATCCGAGGAGGCTGCATCAGTCATGATGCCAGGGTACGCGTCGGACGCGGCGCGCCGGGTCGTCGTCCGAGCCTGCCGATAGGCTGGGACTCGGCACCGCACCGGGTCGTCATCGGCGACGACCCCTCGCCCTGGGGCGAGCACTCGAGCCATAAGGAGACCCCATGGACCGTCAGCAGGAGTTCGTGCTGCGCACCATCGAGGACCGCGACGTCCGCTTCGTGCGCATGTGGTTCACGGACGTGACGGGCACGCTCAAGTCCGTGGCGCTCGCCCCGGCGGAGGTCGAGTCGGCCTTCGAGGAGGGACTGGGCTTCGACGGCTCCTCGATCGAGGGCTTCTCGCGGGTCACGGAGTCGGACATGCTCCTGCAGCCGGATCCCTCGACCTTCCAGATCCTGCCGTGGCGCGGTAAGGATCAGCCCACGGCCCGCATGTTCTGCGACATCCTCACCCCGGACGGCGAGCCGTCCATGGCGGATCCCCGCGGCGTGCTCAAGCGCGTGCTGGCCAAGGCCACCGAGCAGGGTGTCACCTGCTACACCTCCCCGGAGATCGAGTTCTACCTCCTGGAGTCCTCGCGCCTGGATCCTGCCACGGGTGAGCCCACGCCGGTGGACAGCGAGGGCTACTTCGATCACACCCCGGGCGGCGTGGTGCAGAACTTCCGCAGGGACGTCGTGCTCATGCTCGAGGAGGTCGGCATCTCCGTCGAGTTCTCCCACCATGAGGCCGGCCCGGGCCAGAACGAGATCGACCTGCGCTATGCCGATCCGCTGCAGACTGCGGACAACATCATGACGTTCCGCACGATCGTCAAGGAGTCGGCACTCAAGCACGACTCGTACGCGACCTTCATGCCCAAGCCGTTCGGCAATCACCCCGGTTCGGGCATGCACACGCACTTCTCCCTGTTCGAGGGCGACACCAACGCGTTCTTCGAGGCGGGTGCCGAGTTCCAGCTCTCGCGCGTGGCCGGGCACTTCATCGCCGGCGTGCTGCGCTACGCCCCGGAGATGGCGATCCTGACCAATCAGTTCGTGAACTCGTACAAGCGGCTGTGGGGCGGCGACGAGGCTCCCTCCTACGTCTCCTGGGGCCACAACAACCGCTCCGCGCTCGTGCGGGTGCCGCTGTACAAGCCGGACAAGGTGCAGTCCGCGCGCATCGAGTACCGCGGCCTGGACTCGGCGGCCAACCCGTACCTGGCCTACGCCGGCGTGCTGGCCGCCGGCCTTCGCGGGATCGAGGACGAGCTGGAGCTGCCTGAGGTCGAGTCGGACGATCTGGGCGCCATGTCCAGCGCCGAGCGCCGCGTGGCCGGGCACGAGCCCATGCCGGGCTCCCTGCACGAGGCGATCCGACTGGCCGAGGAGTCCGAGTTCATGGCCGATCTGCTCGGCGAGCAGGTCTTCGGGCACATCATGCGCAACAAGCGCGCGGAATGGGAGTCCTACCGCACGGTGGTCACCCGCTACGAACTCGAGACCAATCTCGGCCTGCTCTGAAGAACGGAAGGCGCTCGCAAATGAGCCAGGAACAGGACGCTCCCACCGCCCTTCCGGAGGCGCTCGAGAAGCTCGCGGACCGGCGCCTGGTCAAGACCGGGTTCGACGACGTGCGCACGGCCCGGCGCTGGCTCGGCTTCGGCGAGCTGAAGGGCGTGGAGCTCGAGCCCCTGCTCGGGCAGCTCGAGCAGACCGGCTGCCCGGACGCCGCCGTGCGCTGCCTGGTGCGACTGATCGAGGCCGAGCCCCGGGCCGCTGCCCGTCTGAAGGACCCGCAGCAGGCGCAGACGCTGATCCGCCTGCTGGGCTGCTCCGAGGCCCTCGGCAGCTTCCTCGAGTCGCACCCGCAGCACCTGGACCTGCTCGATGGTCCCCTCGACCCCGAGCCGGAGGAGATCTCCGCCGACGAGCTGCGCTCGAGCCTCCTGCGCAGCGTGGGCGCCGACCCGGAGGCGGACACGCCCGTTGCGCAGTCCGTCGGCGACGACGGCGCGGCAGCCCTGCGCGTCGAGTACCGCCGCCAGCTCATCCGCATCGCCCTGGGCGATCTGGGCGCCGCCGATCCCGTTGATCACCTGCCGGCCGTCGGGCGGCAGCTCGCGGATCTGGCCGCAGCGGCCATCGAGGCCGCGCTGGCCGTCTCCCGAGGCGAGATCCACGCCGGCAGCGGGTCCACCCAGGCGGACCCGGAGGAGCTCGAGCGCATCCGGCTCAGCGTCATCGGGATGGGCAAGTGCGGGGCCAGGGAGCTGAACTACATCTCTGACGTGGACGTCGTCTACGTCCACGACATCGTCGACCCGTTTGGCGGCGAGGACGGCCACTTGCCGATCGACGACGACCGCGCAGCCGTGCTGGCCACGGCCCTGGCCAGCGGGACCGCTCGAGCCGTGATGTCCAACGGCCCGGAGGCCCCGCTGTGGGAACTCGACGCCAACCTGCGCCCCGAGGGCAAGGACGGGCCTCTGTCGCGCACACTGGACTCCCACGTGCGCTACTACCGCAAGTGGGCCAAGTCCTGGGAGTTCCAGGCGCTGCTCAAGGCCCGGCCCATGGCGGGGGACCAGGAGCTCGGCCGGCGCTACTCCGAGGCGATCTCGCCCATGGTGTGGGAGTCGAGCCAGCGCGAGGGCTTCGTGTCCTCGGTGCAGGCCATGCGCCGGCGCGTCATGGACAACATCCCCTCCGAGGAGCGGGACCGCCAGATCAAGCTCGGCCCCGGCGGCCTGCGCGACGTCGAGTTCACCGTCCAGCTGCTGCAGCTGGTGCACGGCCGCGGCGACGAGTCCGTGCGCACCCGTGCCACCACGGACTCCCTGGCGGCCCTGGCCAACGCCGGGTACATCGGCCGTGAGGACGCCGAGGAGTTCGGCGCCCAGTACCGGTGGCTGCGCCTGCTCGAGCATCGCATCCAGCTCTTCCGCATGCGTCGCACCCACCTGATGCCCACCACCACCGCGGAGCTGGCCGTGATCGCCGCCGCCATGCACCCGCCCGGGGCGGGCGCCCGCACCGGCGGCGACGACCTGATGGAGCGCTGGCACAAGACGCGCAGGGCCGTGCGCGGCATGCACGAGCGGATCTTCTACCGCCCGCTGCTGGCCGCGATCACCAACACCTCCTTCGAGGGCGTCGAGCTGAACCAGGACCAGGTCCGAGACCGCCTCAAGGCGCTGGGCTACCGCGACCCCAAGGCTGCCCATCGTCACCTCGAGGCGCTCACTCGGGGCGTCAGCCGCCGGGCCAGCATCCTGCGCACGCTGCTTCCGGTGCTGCTCGAGTGGTTCGCCGAAGGCGTGGATCCGGATGCCGGGCTGCTCGGCTTCCGGCGAGTGTCGGAGGAGCTGGGCACCTCGCCCTGGTACCTGCGGATGCTGCGCGATTCCAACACCGGGGCGCAGCGCCTGTGCCACGTGCTCTCCTCCTCGCGCTACATCTCGGACATGCTCGAGACGCTGCCGGAGGCCACCGCGTGGCTGGGCACGGACGCCGAGCTCAAGCCCCGGACCTTCGCCACATTGTGGGCGGAGACGCACGCGCAGATGGGCCGTCACCCGGATGCCGAGTCCGCAGTGCGCATGATCCGACTGATGCGGCGCAGGGAGTCGCTGCGCGTGGCGCTGGCCGACACCGCCGGGCTGATCGATGTCCAGCAGGTCGTCGCGGCGCTGTCGGACATCGACCGCGCTGCGGTGCTCGGTGCCCTGTACTCCGCCGAGCGGGAGCTGCATCGCGAGCAGGGAGTGCCCTGGGCAGCCGACATCCTCGTGGTCGCCATGGGGCGCCAGGGCGGTCGCGAGATCGGCTACGGCTCCGACGCCGATGTCCTCTACGTCTACGTCCCCTGCGAAGACGGCCACGAGCATCCTGGCCGCGATGAGCTCGGGCTGATCTCCCGACCGGATGATGCCGCGGCCCCCGGGGCGGCCGATGCCGTGGAGGGCGCGAGCACCGACGACACCGCGGAATCCGACGATGCACTGTCGGGCGCCTCCGACGAGGCTGCGGCCTCCGATGACGCCCCGGACTCCGACGCCGCCGCCGAGGATGCCCCGCCGCAGCAACCGGGGGAGCAGGCGGCGCGGGTGATCGAGCGGATGGTCCAGCTGCTCAAGCGGCCCTGCGACCCGCCGATCGTGGCTGAGCGCGTGCTGGAGATCGACAACGATCTGCGTCCCGAGGGGCGCTCCGGTCCCATGGTCCGGTCGCTGGAGTCCTACGCCGAGTACTACAGCCGCTGGGCGGACACTTGGGAGTTCCAGGCGCTCACCCGAGCCCGGCCCATGGCGGGGTCGGATCTGCTCGCTGAGCGGTTCACCGAGCTGATCGATCCCTACCGCTACCCGGCGGAGCTCACCGAGCGCCAGCTCAATGAGATCCGGCGCATGAAGGCTCGGGTGGAGAACGAGCGCCTGCCGCGCGGTGCCGACCCGTCCCGGCATGTGAAGCTGGGTCGCGGGGGTCTCTCGGACGTCGAATGGCTCGTGCAGACCCTGCAGCTGCAGCACGCCCACCAGCATCCCGGCCTGCGCACCACCTCCACCCTGGACGGGCTCGAGGCCGCGGTGCAGGCCGAGCTGATGGACTCGGAGGACGCCCACGCCCTGGCCAAGGCCTGGAAGCTGTGCACGGCCATCCGCAACGGCAACGTGCTGCGCACCGGCCGGGCCTCGGACGTGCTGCCCTCGGCGGGCCAGGACATGGAGGCCGTCGCGCGGTGGTGCGGCTATCCGCCGGGCAGCTCCGAGCTGCTCGAGGATGACTACCTTCGCACCACGCGCCAGGCCCGCGCTGTCTTCGAGCGGCTGTTCTACGGCCTGTGAGTGCAGGCGCGGCGACATGTCGCCGCGCAACGCGCACGGCCCCTGTCGTCACGCCGCCGGATGATCTGGATCGCAGCGGTGCTGCTGTTCCCGCTGCTGGGACCGCTCGTGCGGTTCGTGGTGGGCCAGCGGGCAGACGTGCACGATCCGGCGCTGCGTCGCGGTCTCGATTCGCAGTCCGACGGGCCCGGAGCCCGTTAGCTCGACGGCCGGGGCGGTCCCGCCCGCGGCATGAATCCGCCTGCCCGACCCTCGACGTGTGCGGGCACATACCCCGGACAATAGAAGAGTCCGCACGAGCGGCGATCGCGTCGGCGATCACTGCCCGTGCGGACTGTTCGCGGATTCTCCGCGCTGTGCGATGCTGATTGCCCTCGTCGGCTGGGGGGCGAGGTTCAGACCCCGTAGTAGAGCTGGAACTCGAGCGGGTGCGGGACGAGCGAGAGCGGCTTGAGCTCGATCTCGCGCTTGTACTCGATCCAGGAGGACAGAGTGTCCTCAGTGAAGACATCGCCCTGCAGCAGGAACTCGTGGTCCTCCTCCAGCGCCTGCAGCGCCTCCTCGAGCGAGCCCGGAGCCTTCTTGATGTCCTTGGCCTCCTCGGGCGGCAGCTCGTAGAGGTCCTTGTCGATCGGATCCGCCGGCTCGATGCGGTTGCGGATGCCGTCCAGGCCGGCCATCAGCTGCGCGGCGAAGGCCAGGTACGGGTTGCAGGAGGGATCCGGGGCGCGGAACTCCAGGCGCTTGGCCTTGGGGTTGGTGCCGGTGATCGGGATGCGGATGCCGGCGGAGCGGTTGCCCTGCGAGTAGACCATGTTGACCGGGGCCTCGAAGCCCTTCACCAGGCGGCGGTAGGAGTTCACCGTGGGGTTGGTGAAGGCCAGCACGGCCGAGGAGTGCTCGAGCAGCCCGCCGATGTACCAGCGAGCCAGGTCGGAGAGCCCGGCATAGCCCTTCTCGTCGTAGAACAGCGGCTCGCCGTTCTTCCACAGCGACTGGTGGCAGTGCATGCCGGAGCCGTTGTCGTTGAAGACCGGCTTGGGCATGAAGGTGGCGGTCTTGCCCCAGGCCTCTGCGGTGTTCTTCACGACGTACTTGAACTTCTGCAGGTCGTCGGCCGCATGGGTCAGGGTGTCGAAGCGGTAGTTGATCTCCGCCTGACCGGAAGCGCCGACCTCGTGGTGGGCGCGCTCGACCTCCAGGCCGACCTCATCCAGGGTCACGGAGATGGCATCGCGCAGATCGGCCTGCTTGTCCGTGGGGGAGACGGGGAAGTAGCCGCCCTTCAGGGACGTCTTGTTGGCCAGGTTGCCGCCCTCCTCACGGCGCCCGGTGTTCCACGGGGCCTCGTCGGAGTCCACGGCGTAGAAGGAGCCCTGCGGCTGGACGTCGTAGCGGACGTCCTCGAAGATGAAGAACTCGGCCTCGGGGGCGAAGTTCGCCGTGTCCGCGATCCCGGTGGAGCGCATGTAGGCCTCGGCGCGCTCGGCCACGCCGCGGGGGTCGCGGTGGTAGGGCTCGCCGGTGCGGGGGTTGACGATCGAGCAGGTGACGTTGAGCGTCTTCTCGGTGCGGTACGGGTCCAGGAAGGCGGTGGCCACATCCGGGATGAGCTGCATGTCGGACTCGGCGATTCCAGCGAACCCGCGGATCGAGGAGCCGTCGAAGAGCTGCCCGTTCACGAAGAAGTCGTCATCCACGGCCTTGGCGGGGAGGTTGAAGTGCTGCTGGACCCCCGGCATGTCGGTGAACCGGATGTCGACGAAGACGACGTCCTCCTCCTTGATGAATGCGAGGACCTCTTCTGCTGTCTTGAACACTGCGTACTCCTTCATGGTGTGGGGCGGCCGCCCTGTCAGCGGTCTTCCGCACGACGGGCCGAGCCCCTAGCGGATCGTCTTCGACCCTACGGAGGCGCCGTTGCCCAGCCGTGACCCTCGTGTTTCGCGGGTGTTTCGGATCTCATCCTATCGGCCGATCCTCCGAGCACGCCCGAAGCGCGCAGGATCCGCCGGAGCCGCCGCGGCTGCCCCGGTAGGCTGAGCGGATGACCGAGCACGACGACGTCCGCCGCCCCAGCGCCCCTGCCGACGCAGAGACGGGCTACCCGGGACAGGGTCTGGGGCGACCCCAGGACGGGCCCGGCTCGATTCCCAGCCTGATCCGCCGCGTGGGAGGCCTGTGCATCGACTGGGGCATCGCGGTGGCGCTGGCCTGGGCGCTGCTGCCCTACGAGTGGGTCAACCTCGGCATCACCGGGATCTGGCTGGTGCTCACGATCCTGGCGGTGGGGTTCATGGGCCACTCGGTGGGCCACCTGGTCCTGGGGATGCAGGTCCAGACCCTCGATGGCCGCCCGATCGGCTTCGCCAGGGCATTCGTGCGCACCGTGCTTCTCGCCCTGGTGATCCCGGCGCTGATCATGGACCGCGACCAGCGCGGGCTCAACGATCGCCTGATCGGCACGGTGCTGGTGCGCATCCGCTGAGCCCGACCACGCGAAGAGGCCCCGGACGTCGGTGACATCCGGGGCCTCTTCGCGCGTTCGGAGCGGGATCAGCGGCCGCGCAGCGCCTTGTGATCGGGGCGGGCGCGCATGGGGTCCACGCCCTTGGGGATCGGCAGCTGGTCGGAGCGCAGGGTCGACAGGCGCTGGTGCACCGCCGAGACCTCCTGCTTGGTCAGCTTGTTCTCCAGCTTGCGGATGTGCTTGGAGACCTGGTTCAGCGGCACCTGATCCTCACGCGGGCCGGCGGCGATGATGTGGATCGGGACATTGCGCACGCGCGGTCCCACGCGGCGGCGCTCCTTCTCGGCGAGCTTGCGGGCGCGGCCGGTGGGGCCCTCGGTCACCAGCACCACACCGGGGCGGCCGATGGCGCGGAAGACCAGGTCGCGATTGCGCGGATCGATCTGCACCGGCTGCTCCTCGACGATCCAGCCGCGGCGCAGCGTGGACAGAGCCGCGCCCGTGGCGCCCGGCTGATCCTCGATGCGGGCGAAGGCGGCCTTCTCCGCCCGTCGGGACAGGAACCAGAAGCACAGCAGGATGGCGAACGGGATGCCGATCAGCAGCCAGGTGATCCAGTTGTTGAGCAGCAGGCCCAGCAGCAGGAAGACCACCAGCACGCCCAGCCCGAGGGCGATGAGCTTGAGGGTGATGTTCGGGTCCTGCTCCTTGGTGATCTGGAAGACCTGCTTGATCTGGGCGAAGGGCCCGGGACCGCGCTCGGCCTTCCGCTTGGCCTTGGCCTCGCGCTGCTCCTGCTTGGCCTTGGCCTTGGCGGCCTTGGGATCGGCAGCGGAGGCGCCCTTGCTGCGGGAGGGAGTGCGATCAGACACGGATGGTTCCTCGTGGTCGGGATGCTGCGGGTGGCCGCCCGGTCGAGACGCTGGTCGGCGAGGGGCGGCGGAGCGGGGCCAGTCTAGCGGCTGAGGGAGGCGGCAAGGGCCCGCCCGACGCGATGCGTCGGCGGGCCCTTGCCGGACCGACGGTGCGCTGCAGGCACCGGCAGCTCGGACTCAGCGGCCGAGCTTGGCCATGAGGGTCGAGGCCTCCTGCGCGGCGGAGCCCTCATCGGTGATGTGGGCCAGGTGCTCGGGGATCTCGCGGTCGAGCTTCTTCATGGCCCGGGCCCACAGGCGCCCGGAGCGGTAGGAGGAGCGGACCATGGGCCCGGCCATGACGCCCAGGAAGCCGATCTCCTCAGCCATCTCGCTGTACTCCACGAACTGCTCGGGCTTGACCCAGCGGTCGATCGGGTGGAAGAGCTTGGACGGGCGGAGGTACTGCGTGAGGGTGATGATGTCGCAGCCGGAGTCGCGCAGGTCGCACAGTGCCTCGTAGATCTCCTCGTCCGTCTCGCCCATGCCCAGGATCAGGTTGGACTTGGTGATCAGGTCCTGGTCCTTGGCGAAGTTCAGGACCTCGAGGGAGCGCTCGTAGGTGAAGGCCGGGCGGATCTTCTTGAAGATGCGCGGCACGGTCTCCAGGTTGTGGGCGAAGACCTCCGGCTGGGCGTCGACGACCTCCTGCAGGGACTCGGGGCGGCCCTTGAAGTCGGGGATCAGGATCTCCATGCCGGTGTTCGGGGCGATCTCGTGCACGGCGCGGATGGTCTCCGCGTAGAGCCACGACGCGCCGTCCTCCTGGTCATCGCGGGCCACGCCGGTGACGGTCGCGTAGCGCAGGTCGAGGTCGCGGATGGACTCCGCGACCTTGCGGGGCTCCTCCGGGTCCAGGGGCTCGGGACGGCCGGTGGAGATGTCGCAGAAGTCGCAGCGACGGGTGCACACCGAGCCGCCGATGAGGAACGAGGCCTCGCGGTCCTCCCAGCACTCGTAGATGTTGGGGCAGCCGGCCTCCTCGCACACCGTGTGCAGGCCCTGGCTGCGGGCCATGGACTTCAGCTTGGTGTACTCCGGACCGGTGCGCGCGGTGTTCTTGAGCCAGTCCGGCTTCTTCTCGACCGGGACCTCGGCATTGCGGGCTTCGACGCGCAGCAGGCGGCGGCCTTCGGGGGCGATGGTCATCGGCGTTCTCCTCGTCTGTTGTCCTGGGTGAGGACCGGGTCAGTCTTTCGGTGCTCGGTCCGCGCGGTGGCGCGGGCTGATGCGTCTCAGGCCGCGCTCGCGGCGGGCCAGGGCAGGGGTGCGGCGTCTGCGGGGATCTCGGAGACCTCGCACAGATCGGCCTCGCGGAGGATCAGCTCGTCGATCACGAGGTCCTTGACCTCCGACGGCGTCACGGTCCGGCCGAGCTCGCGGCTGATCGTGGTCACGCCGGCGTCCGAGATACCGCACGGGATGATGCTGCGGAACGCCTCGAGGTCGTTGCTGCAGTTGATCGCGATGCCGTGCATGGTGGTGCGCTTGGAGACCTGCACGCCGATCGCCGAGATCTTGCGATCGCCGCCGCGCTCGTCGGCGAGGATCCAGGCTCCGGAGCGGCCCTCGACCGTGACGGCCTCCAGGCCGAGCCGTCGCAGCACGGACAGCACGAGCTGCTCCATGTTCCGCACGAACTTCACGACGTCGATCGGGGTGGTCAGCTTCATGATCGGGTAGACCACGAGCATCCCGGGGCCGTGCCAGGTGATCTTGCCTCCGCGGCCGATCTCGACCACTTCGGTCCCATCCGTGGGGTACTCCTCGGCGGCGGCTCGCCGACCTGCCGTATAGACCGGCTCGTGCTCGCACAGCAGGACCGTGTTGGCCCGGGTGCCCGCGACGACGTCGCCGTGGACGATCCGCTGCAGCTCCAGCGCGGGTCGGTACGGAACCAGGTCCGGAGCCATGCCGAGAGACTCGATGGAAAGGGACATGTCACCAGGGTACGCCTGGTGCTCGGATGTGGATAACTCGAGACGCCCTTTCGCTGACAGCATGCTGGGCGCATGGACGAGAACCAGACGGGCACCGCTCAGGACCACGATCCGTTCCGGGAGCTTCTGCGCTTCGATGGCCCGTGGGCGCCGGCCGGCGGGCAGCGGCTCACGCACCTGCAGACCGGAGAGTCCTTCGGACGGCTCGCGCTTGCGGACGCGCACGACGCCTCTGACTGGGCCGAGCTCGTGGACGCACTTGCAGACCTGGACAGCGAGCGGCTCGTGCTCCCGCGGGCGGTGATCGACGACGGCACCGCCGTGCTCTACTCCGGGCCCGACGACCTCGGTGAATCCTTTGCGAGCCTGCTGGAGGCTTCCGGGATGGTCGAGCAGGATGAGACCGTGCGCATGGCAGCCGATCTCGCTCTCGCCCTGCGGCAGCTGCACTCCTCCGGCGCAGTGCTCGGGCGTCTGCGGCTGCAGGACGTGCTCAGGTCCGGTGACGGAGGGTGGGCGCTGCTGGTCTCTCCGTCCTCCGGCGCGCACACGGCGGCTGGGGCTGAGCTGGCGCGGCTCAGCCGCGCCGACGTGGTCCTGCTCGCCTCGGCCGCTGTCACGGTGCTCACCGGGCGACGCCCCAGCGCTGCGCGCACTCGCGCGCCGCTGCGCAGCACCCACCCGCTGCTCGATCCGGAAGCCGCCGACGCCCTGGACCTCGTGCTCGACCGGGCGGCGCAGCAGGAGGGGGAGGGCTCAGCCGGGACGGGGGAGCGCGCCGGGCCGACGGCTCGTGCCGGCACCGGGATGGCCACCGGCTCAGGGATGCTCACGGCCTCGGAGCTGGAGCTGCTGCTGCGGCCTGCAGCATCGTGCTCGGCAGGGTTCGAGCCGACGGAGGAGGAGGCGACAGGGGATGAGCCAGCGCGCTCCGGCCCCACAGGCGCCGGGCCTGCCGACGTGACGCGGAGGGGCCGGCCCGCTGTCGAAGGACCGATTGCGGCGAAGGGCGCGGGCGACTTCGGCCCTCTGTCCGCAGATGAAGCCGAGCCCCTCCCGGGAGGACAGGAGCGCGATGATCCCACCGTCCGGCTGCTGCGCGCCGAGGCACGTGAGCCGGAGAGATGGCGGCGCAGCGCTCGAAGTCTCCGAGGTAGCAATCGACGAGGTGACGGCGGTGCCCAGCACACCGGCGGTGGCGGCGAGCAGGGCAGGGGCGGCGGGCCTCAGCTCGTGAGCAGCGATCGTGCGGACCGGGGCAGGGCTCGTCCAGCCCGAGGTCGTGCGCGTCCGTCAGCCGCCGCGTCTGAGCAATCGCGACGCCCGCGTCGCGTGCTCGCCGGAGCGGCCGCGGTCGTGATCGGTGCCGCTGCCCTGGCCGGGTGGCAGGTCGTCACCGGGCCGCCAGACGAGATCCCCAGCGCCGTCGACTCGGTTGAGCAGGTTCCGGGCGCTGCTGTCGGAGACCAGTCGGCTGCCGGCGGCGATGACCCGACGCAGGCAGCACCGGGGGAGTCCGTCTCGTCCGAGACCGGAGCAGCGACCGAGCCGGAAGCCGTGAGCGCTCAGCACAGTCCGGAGTACGCCGCGGCCGCGCTGATCGCCTTGCGCGCCGATGCGCTGCGCACGGGAGATCACGACCTGCTGGAATCGGTCTACCTCCCGGAAGCGGCCGATCTGGCCGATGACCTGGAGACCCTGGACCAGGCGAGATCGTCGGGAGCGTTCGAGGACCTGCAGATGGCGCTCGCCGATGCGCAGCCGTCGGCCTCGGACCCGAGCACCGCCCGCGCTGAAGCCAGTCCACGCGAGCGAACCGCCACGGTCACCGGCACGGTGGAGGCCACGGGCAGCGGCCTGGATCCGGAGGCCGCCGGTGAGGCCACGCTGCGCCAGGACGTGAGCATCGAGATGGTGGCAGGCGACGACGGCGCCTGGCGCCTCCTCGACGTCACGCCGATGTGAGCCGAAGATGCCGGAGGCCCGAGATGGCCTCGATCCGGAGGCGGCGGCGACCCTGTGAGGACGGCGAGCCGGGACCGATCTGCTCGGTCCCGGCTCACGGGTGCACTGCTCAGCGGGGCTCGTGTGCCTGCGTGCGGCTCACCAGAGGACGGCGATCACCATGTTGATCAGGGCCGAGCCGCCCACGCCGTGGGCGATGCCGGTCGAGACCGTCTCGCCCTTGGCGATCTTCCGGCGACCGATCAGGGCCGCGGCGAAGACCGCGATGGCGATGATCAGCTTGATGGTGAGCTTGAGGTGGTTCACGGGGCCGTCCCCCATCTCGAGCAGCCCCATCAGGAGCAGACCGGAGACGAGCATGGCCACGGACGACCAGAACTGCCAGCCGGTCACCGTCGGCTTGCGGAACGTGGCGATCCAGGTGCCGATGATCACGGCGGCGCCGAAGAGATGGACGAGGACCAGGAGGGAGTACACGAATGCCATGGAATCCACACTAACCGCAGTTTGACGGCACCCTGTCACCGATTCCTCGAGGCAGCCGGTGATCTCAGCCACCCGTCGCGATGCGGGAAGGCCCCGCACCGTGGGACGGTGCGGGGCCTTGCAGGAGACGCTCGCTCGACGCGCTGCCGAGCGGGGGCGGACTCAGCTCACAGGCCGAGCGAGCCCTCGAAGCGGCCCTCCTCCAGGCGGGCCTTGAGACCCTGGAGGAAGCGGCCGGCGTCGGCGCCGTCCACGATGCGGTGATCGTAGGTCAGCGACAGGTAGCACATGTGACGGATGGCCACGACGTCGTTGCCGTCGGCGTCCTGGATGACCATGGGGCGCTTCACGATCGTGCCCGTGCCCAGGATGGCGACCTGGGGCTGGTTGATGATCGGGGTGTCGAACAGAGCGCCGAAGGAGCCCAGGTTCGTGATCGTGAAGGTGCCGCCGGTCAGGTCGTCAGGGCTGAGCGAGCCGTCGCGACCGCGGGAGCCGAGGTCGGCGATGTTCTGGGCCAGGCCCGGAAGCTGCATGTCGCCAGCCTCCTTGATGACCGGGACCAGCAGACCGCGCGGGGTGTCCACGGCGATCGCCAGGTTCTCGGAGCCGTTGTAGACGATCTCCTTCTCGTCCTCCTTGAACGTGGCGTTCAGGGCCGGGTTGGCCTTGAGCCCCTCGGCCACGGCCTGGGCGAAGAAGGGGAGGTAGGTCAGCTTGGCGCCGTGCTTCTCCTGGAACGGGGCCTTGGCCTTGTTCCGCAGAGCGGCCACGCGGGTCATGTCGACCTCGGTGACCTGCGTCAGCTGAGCGGACTCCTGCAGCGACTCACGCATGCGCTTGGCGATCGTCATGCGGATGCGCGGTGCCTTCTCCGTGGTGCCGCGCTTGTCCGAGACGGGCTGGATGGTGGTCGGCTCGCCGTTGTCGGCGATCTGCGCACCACCCTGCTGGGCCGAGCCGGAGGAGGCCGGGGCCTGGGCGCCCGACTCCGCAGCGGCCAGAACGTCCTGCTTGCGGATGCGCCCACCCACGCCGGTGCCCTTCACGGAGGCGAGGTCCACGCCCTTCTCGCGTGCGAGCTTGCGCACGAGCGGGGTGACGTAGCCGGAGGCCTCGCCGGAGCCGGAGGCCTCGGAGGATTCCTGCTTCGGAGCCTTCTGCTGCGCGGACTCGGTCTTGGCGGCCTGCGCCTTCTCGGACCTCTGGTCCTGAGCGGACTTCTCGTCCTTCTTGGCCTCGCCGGAGGTCTTGTCCTCGGCGGCCTTGTCGGTGGCCTCGGGGGTCGACGATGACGTCGCGGCGTCCTCGATCTCCTCGGCGGACTTCTCCTCGCTCTTGCCCTGATCGGAGGAGTCATCCGAGGAGTCGGAGGACTCGGCGGCGTCTGCGTCACCGATCACGGCCAGGACCTGGCCGACCTCGGCGTCCTCGTCCTCCTGGACGCGGATCTCGAGCAGGGTGCCGGCCACCGGGGAGGGGACCTCGGTGTCGACCTTGTCGGTGGAGACCTCGAGCAGGGGCTCGTCGACGGAGATCTCCTCGCCGATCTCCTTGAGCCAACGGGTCACGGTGCCCTCGGTCACGGACTCGCCCAGGGCGGGCAGGGTGACCTCGGTGCCGGAGCCGCCGGAGGACTTCTTGGTCTCGGCCTTCGGAGCCTCCTCGGCGGGCTTCTCCTCAGACTTCTCCTCAGCCTTCGGCTCAGCCTTCGGCTCCTCCTTCTCGGCGGAGTCATCCGCGGAGTCGCTGGAGTCGTCGGAGGACTCGGCGGCGTCTGCGTCACCGATCACGGCCAGGACCTGGCCGACCTCGGCGTCCTCGTCCTCCTGGACGCGGATCTCGAGCAGGGTGCCGGCCACCGGGGAGGGGACCTCGGTGTCGACCTTGTCGGTGGAGACCTCGAGCAGGGGCTCGTCGACGGAGATCTCCTCGCCGATCTCCTTGAGCCA
>NZ_SCNB01000009.1:0-132623 GCF_005502825.1 Kocuria sp. 2SI
CCGGTGGTCACGGCGGTGATGATCTGGCGGCGGCGGGTCATGTCTCATCGTGGGTCCGCTGGTGTTGATGAGGTTTTGAGACATGTGGTGACGAGGTAGTGAGACTCAACACCACCTTGGGCACCCTGGGCCATCCCCGGCCCCACGGAAGCGCCCCGAGCCACAGGCTCGGGGCGCTTCTCGTCTATCCCGAGGGCAACGGACTCCCCCGCCTGCCAGAGCGGGCGACAGCCTCTGCCCAGCCGAGGAACAGCGCAACGGGAGGGCTTGGTGCGGCCCGCCGCCTTGGATCGAGTCATGACCGGCAGACCAGCCAGCAGCTGCGTTCGCACCTCGGACGCGCAGCGGCCCCGTCCACGAGTCGCTGCTCGTGGACGGGGCCGCAGACCTCGCAGGATCAGATCCGCTCCGCGGGATCAGTCCGCCTGCTCCTTGATCAGTGGTTCCAGGGCCTCACGGACTCGTGACGCTCCTTCTTCGAATCCTCGACGGTGGCCCCGGAGTCGTTGGCATCGCCCACGCGGTGCACCTTGACCAGGTTGGTCGAACCGGCAACGCCTGGGGGTGAGCCGGCGCAGATGACCACCAGGTCCTCCGGCGAAGCCAGATCATGCGACTGCAGGTAGAGGTCCACCTGTCGGGTCATCTCGTCCGTGTGGTCGACCTGATCGCTGAGGATCGGCTGGACGCCCCACAGCAGCGAGCAGAACGCCACGACGTTGGGGTCCGGGGTGAAGGCCAGGATCGGCTGCTGCGGGCGCAGACGGCACAGGCGGCGGGCCGTGTCACCGGACTGCGTGAACGTCGTGAGGTACTGGACGTCCAGCTGACGTGCCATGGTCACTGCCGCGCGGGTGATCGCGCCGCCGCGGGTGCGCGGCTCCGTGACCATCTGGCTGATGCGCTCCCAGCCCTGGCGCTCGGTGGCCAGGATGATGCGCGACATGGTCTGCAGCGCCTCGATCGGGTAGGCGCCGATCGAGGTCTCGCCGGAGAGCATGACCGCATCCGCGCCGTCGAGCACGGCGTTGGCGCAGTCCGAGGCCTCGGCGCGCGTGGGGCGCGGGTTCTCCATCATGGTCTCGAGGACCTGGGTGGCCACGATGACCGGCTTGGCCCAGCGGCGCGCCAGCTCGATCGCGCGCTTCTGCACGACCGGGACCTCCTCCAGCGGCAGCTCGACGCCCAGATCGCCGCGAGCGACCATGATGCCGTCGAAGCTGTCGATGATCTCGTGGAGGTTCTCCACGGCCTGCGGCTTCTCGATCTTGGCGATGACGGGGACGCGGCGGCCCTCCTCGTCCATGATCTCGTGCACGCGGGTGATGTCGTCGCCGGTGCGCACGAACGACAGAGCGACGAGGTCGCAGCCCGTGTTCAGGGCCCAGCGCAGGTCCACCTCGTCCTTGTCAGACAGGGCGGGGACGTTCACGGCCACGCCGGGCAGGTTGATGCCCTTGTTGTTCGAGACCTTGCCGGGCACCTCCACGACGGTGGTGACGTCGGTGTCGGTGACCTCGGTGGCCCGCAGGGCGACCTTGCCGTCGTCGATCAGCAGCGTGTCGCCGGGCTTCACGTCCTGGGGCAGCCCCTTGAACGTGGTGGAGCAGCGGGTGCGATCGCCCAGGATGTCCTCGACGGTGATGGTGAAGACATCGCCCACGGCCAGCTCGTGGGGGCCGTCGGCGAAGCGGCCGAGGCGGATCTTGGGCCCCTGCAGGTCGGCCATGATCGCGACGGTCTGGCCGAGATCCTCCGAGGCGCGACGCAGGTTCTGGTACGACGCCAGGTGGGTGTCGTGGGTGTCATGGCTCATGTTGAGGCGGGCGACGTTCAGCCCGGCCTGGATGGCTTCGGTGATCTTCTCGTAGGAGCTGATGGCCGGACCGATGGTCGCCACGATCTTCGCTCTGCGCAAGGCACTTCCTCCTGCTCGATGTCGGAACTGGCAGACCGACGCGCAGGACCCCGAAGCTGCGAGGGAGGAATCCTGCGCGGCAGCTCTGCCGGGGTCATGCTGCGGGCCTCGAAAGGACCGCTCTTCTCCCCACCATACTCGCCCTGCAGGCGATCGGTCAGAGATGGGCGAAGTCGGATGCGCGCTGAGGGCGAACAGCGAGATGCTGGTCACTCCTGGTGACGGAGACGGTCCGCCGCAGCCACGAGCGGGCCGCGGCCCCCGGACCAGGGGTGCGCGGCCCGTGCGCCCGCGGGCTCAAGGAGGTGCCTGCGCAGGGCCGGAACCCTCAGCGCGGTGCCGAGTGGCTCAGCGCAGGTCGATGGCCCGCGTGCTGGGCCGCACCGGCGCGGGCAGGCGCGTGCTGCCGGTGAGGTGCTTCTCGACCTCGGCGGCGCAGGCACGCCCCTCGGCGATGGCCCAGACCACCAGCGACGCACCGCGGCCCGAGTCCCCGCAGGCGAAGACGCCGCGCACCGAAGTCATGAAGTGGTCATCGCGGGCGACCGTGCCGCGGGGCTCGCAGCTGACCTGCAGCTGCGAGACCAGCTCATCCGACTCGTTGCCCGTGAACCCCAGCGCCAGCAGCACCAGATCCGCGGGGATCTCGCGCTCGGTGCCGGCCTTGGGCCCGCGGCTGCCGTCCGGAAGGTACTCGGTCTCGGCCACGCGCAGGGCGCGCACCCGGCCGTCCTCACCGGCGATCAGCTCGACGGTCGAGGACAGGTACACGCGGTCCACGCCCTCCTCGTGCGACGAGGAGACGTCGAGCACTTTGGGCGCCATGGGCCACGGCTCGGAGTCCGGACGCTGGGCGGGCGGCTCGAAGCCGATCGCGATGTTCGTCACCGAGGCGGCGCCCTGACGGTTGGCGGTGCCGATGCAGTCGGAGCCGGTGTCTCCGCCGCCCAGCACCACCACATGCTTGCCATCGGCCCTGATCTGATCCGCGACCTCGTCGCCGGCGACGACGCGGTTGGACTGGGTGAGGTACTCCATCGCCTGGTGCACCCCGTCCAGCTCGCGGCCCGGCACCGGCAGCTCGCGGGCCTTCAAGGCTCCGGTGGCCACGATGACGGCGTCGTAGCGGCGGCGCAGCTGGTCCCAGGTGATGTCCCGGCCGATCTCCACGCCGGTGCGGAAGCGGGTGCCCTCCTGGCGCATGACCTCCAGGCGGCGCTCCAGCACCTCCTTCTCGAGCTTGAAGTCGGGGATGCCGTAGCGCAGCAGCCCCCCGATGCGGTCGTCGCGCTCGAAGACCGCCACCGTGAACCCGGCCTGCGTGAGCTGCTGGGCCGCAGCCAGACCGGACGGGCCCGAGCCCACGACGGCCACGGTCTGCCCGACCAGGCGATCCGGGATGAACGGCTCGAGCAGGCCGTCGTCGAGTGCCTTCTCGCCGATCTCGTACTCGACCTGCTTGATCGTCACCGCGGGCTGGTTGATGCCCAGCACGCACGCCGACTCGCACGGGGCCGGGCACACGCGCCCCGTCAGCTCCGGGAAGTTGTTGGTCGCGTGCATGCGGGCCACGGCCTCGCGGTCGCGTCCGCGCCACATGAGGTCGTTCCACTCCGGGATGAGATTGCCCAGAGGGCAGCCCTGGTGGCAGAACGGGATGCCGCAGTCCATGCAGCGACCCGCCTGCTGATGGATCACGGACGGATCCTGCCGGGTCTGGACCTCGGCGAAGTCCATGATGCGCACCGGCACCGGCCGCTTGGGCCGGTCCACGCGCTCGGTCGTCTTGAGGAATCCACGGGGATCAGCCACGGGTCGTCGCCTCCAGGATCTGGTTCCAGGCCTCGGTCCCGTCCGGGTCCAGGCCGTCGCGCTCGGCATCGGCACGGATGCCGAGCACGGTCGAGTAGTCGCGCGGGAGCACCTTGGTCAGGCGCGCGCAGGTGGTCTCGAGGTCGTCGAGCAGGCGCTGGGCCAGCTGCGATCCGGTCTCCTCGGCATGGCGGCGCAGGAGTCCCTGCACCGTGGCGCGGTCGTCGTCGTCGAGCTCGAGCAGCTGCAGCTCGCCGCTGGTGCGCGACTGGAGGTTCACCGCCGCCTCGCTCAGGTCCAGGACGTAGGCGACGCCGCCGGACATCCCGGCCCCGAAGTTGCGGCCGGTGCGCCCGATGATCAGCGCGGTGCCGCCGGTCATGTACTCGCAGCCGTGATCGCCGATGCCCTCGGCCACCGCGGTCGCTCCGGAGTTGCGCACCAGGAAGCGCTCCCCCACCTGGCCGCGCAGCAGGATCTCGCCGCTCGTGGCGCCGTAGCCGATCACGTTGCCGGCCACCACGTTGTCCTCGGCGGTGAAGGACGCATCCCGAGCGGGGCGGATGATGATCCGACCGCCGGAGAGGCCCTTGCCGGCGTAGTCGTTCGCATCGCCCTCCAGCCGCAGGGTGATGCCTTGGGGCAGGAAGGCCCCCAGCGACTGCCCGGCCTGCCCGAGGAGGGTGATGTCGATCGTGTCGTGGCCGAGCTCGTCGGTCTGGAAGGTGCGGGTCACCTCATGCCCGAGCATGGTGCCCACCGACCGATCGGTGTTCACGATCTCGTGCTGCAGCCGCACCGGCTCCCGGTCCCTCAGCGCCGGCTGGGACTCGCGGATCAGGGCGACGTCGAAGTGCTGATCGAGCTCGTGGTCCTGGCCTCTACGGCACCGGACCTCCTTGCCCTCGTGCTCGAGCACCGAGGAGTGCAGCACCGGGGTCAGGTCCAGTCCCTCTGCCTTCCAGTGCCGGATCGCCCGGTCCGTGCGCAGGATCTCGGCGTGGCCGATGGCCTCGTCGAGGCTGCGGAAGCCCAGCTGGGCCAGCAGCTCGCGGACCTCCTCGGCCAGGAACGTGAAGAAGTTCACCACGTGCTCGGCCCTGCCCGTGAACCGCTCCCGCAGCAGCGGGTTCTGGGTGGCCACGCCCACCGGGCAGGTGTCCAGGTGGCACTTGCGCATCATGATGCAGCCCTCGACCACCAGCGGCGCGGTCGCGAAGCCGTACTCCTCCGCGCCCAGCAGCGCCGCGATCACGACGTCGCGCCCGGTCTTCATCTGCCCGTCCGCCTGCACGACCACCCGGTCGCGCAGCCCGTTGAGCATCAGGGTCTGCTGGGTCTCGGCCAGCCCGATCTCCCAGGGCAGCCCGGCGTGCTTGAGCGAGTTCAGCGGGGCAGCGCCCGTGCCGCCGTCGTGGCCGGAGACCAGCACGACGTCCGCGCGGGCCTTGGTCACGCCCGAGGCCACGGTGCCGATGCCGAGCTCCGAGACCAGCTTGACGTGCACCCGCGCCGAGGGGTTGGAGCGCTTGAGGTCGTAGATCAGCTGCGCCAGGTCCTCGATCGAGTAGATGTCGTGGTGCGGCGGCGGCGAGATCAGCGACACGCCCGGGGTCGAGTGACGGGTCCGAGCGACCCACGGGTAGACCTTCTGGGCCATGAGCTGGCCGCCCTCACCGGGCTTGGCGCCCTGGGCCATCTTGATCTGCAGATCCTCGGCGTTCGTCAGGTACAGGCTCGTGACCCCGAAGCGCCCGGAGGCGATCTGCTTGATCTTGGACCGTCGCTGCGGATCCATGAGCCGCTCGACGTCCTCGCCGCCCTCGCCCGTGTTCGACTTGGCGCCGATCCGGTTCATGGCGATCGCCAGGGTCTCGTGGGCCTCCCTGGAGATCGATCCGTAGGACATGGCCCCGGTTGAGAACCGCTTGAAGATCTCCTCGACCGGCTCGACCTCCTCGAGCGGGACCGGGGTGCGGTCCGAGTCGAAGGACAGCAGGCCGCGGATGGTCTTGAGCTGCTCCGACTGCTCATCCACCAGCCGGGTGTAGGAGCGGAAGATGTCGTAGCTGCCGGTGCGGGTCGAGTGCTGCAGCCGGAAGACGACCTCCGGGCTGAACAGGTGCGGGGCGCCGTCGCGGCGCCAGTCGTACTCGCCGCCGGAGTCCAGCCCGATGTGCGGCTCCACCACGCCGTCCTCGGGGTAGGCCCGACGATGCCGCGCATGCGTCTCCTCGGCGATGACGTCCAGGCCCACGCCGTCGAGCTGCGAGACGGTTCCGGTGAAGAAGTCCTCGATCAGCTCCTTCGACAGGCCCAGCGCCTCGAAGGTCTGGGCCCCGCAGTAGGACGAGACGGTCGAGATGCCCATCTTGGACATGATCTTCTGCACGCCCTTGCCGAGCGCCTTGATGAGGTGGGCGACCGCCTGCTCCTCCGTGACCCCGGCGATCTGCCCGGCGCGCACGAGGTCCTCCGCGGACTCCATGGCCAGGTAGGGGTTCACGCCCGAGGCGCCGTAGCCCAGCAGCAGGGCCACGTGGTGGACCTCGCGGACATCGCCGGCCTCGACCACGAGCGAGCACTTGGTGCGGGTGGCCGAGCGCAGCAGGTGGTGGTGGATCGCGCTGGTGAGCAGCAGCGAGGGGATCGGCGCCCACGAGCCGTTCGAGTCGCGGTCTGAGATCACGACGTACTGCACGCCGCGGTTGACCGCGGCCGAGACCTTCTCGCAGATCTCCGCGATGCGCGCCCGAAGCCCCGCTCCCCCACCCTCGGGGCGATAGAGGCCGCGCACCTTGAGGGCGATCGGCATCTCGTCCTCGTCGCTGAGGTGCAGGACCTGATCGAGCTCGTCGTTGTTGATGACGGGGAACTCGAGGATCACCTGGTGCGTGCGGACGCGCTTGGTGGTCAGCAGATTGCCCATGGGCCCCAGCGCGCACCGCATGGAGGTCACTAGCTCCTCGCGGATCGAGTCCAGCGGCGGATTCGTCACCTGGGCGAAGGACTGCACGAAGTAGTCGAAGAGCAGGCGCGGGCGCTCGGCCAGCACGGCCACCGGGGTGTCGGTGCCCATGGCGTAGATGGGCTCGGCGCCCTTCTCGGCCATGGGGCCGATGATCTTGGCGAGCTCCTCGTGGGTGTAGCCGAAGGTCTTCTGCCGCAGCTCGATCGACGAGCGCGGGTGGCGCATGTGCTCGCGCTCGGGCAGATCCGCGAAGCGGACGGTGTTGCCCTCGGACCACTCCTGCCACGGCTGCAGGTCAGCGATCTCCTGCTTGAGCTCGGCGTCCTCCACGATCCGGCCCTCGACCGTGTCCACCAGGAACATGGTGCCGGGGGCCACGCGGCCCTTGCGCACGATCGTGCGGTCCGACAGGTCGACCACGCCGACCTCGGAGGCGAAGACGACCAGGCCGTCCTCGGTCTCCCAGAAGCGCCCGGGCCGCAGCCCGTTGCGGTCCAGCACCGAGCCCACGCGGCGGCCGTCGGTGAAGGCCACGGCGGCGGGGCCGTCCCACGGCTCCATGAGCGTGGAGTGGTACTCGTAGAACGAGCGCCGGTCGACGTCCATGGTCTCGTGGTTCTCCCAGGCCTCCGGGATCATCATCATCATGGCCTGCACGAGCGGACGGCCGGAGAGCATCAGCAGCTCGGCCACCTCGTCGAGGGACTGCGAGTCGGAGGCGCCCTCGGAGCAGATCGGGAACAGCTCCTCCGGATTGCGGCCCAGCAGCGGCGACTTCAGCTGCGACTGGCGCGCGCGCATCCAGTTCCGGTTGCCCTTGACGGTGTTGATCTCGCCGTTGTGGGCCAAGACGCGCATGGGCTGAGCCAGCGGCCACGACGGGAACGTGTTGGTCGAGAAGCGCGAGTGCACCACCGCGAGCCGCGTGCCGAAGCGCTCGTCCGACAGATCCGGGTAGAACGGCTCGAGCTGGGCCGTGGTGAGCATGCCCTTGTAGACGATGGTCGAGGTGGAGAACGACGAGCAGTAGATGCCCAGTCGGTTCTGGCAGCGCTTGCGCAGCCGGAAGGCCTTCTGATCGAGCTGCAGTCGGGCGGCGGAGCCGTCGAGGTCCTGGACCGGGATGTGGCCGGTGAAGGCCTCCTGCGCGTCACGACGCTCCTGGACGAAGGGCTGGACGAAGTACGGCATGACCGAGCGCGCCGCGCTGCCGATCGCGGAGTCGTCGACGGGGACCTCGCGCCAGCCGAGGACCTCGAGGCCCTCTTCCTGGGCGATCTCCTCCATCTGGGCGCGGATCTGCGCCTCGTCGCGACCGCCGGTGGGGAGGAAGACCGAGCCCACGGCGTAGGCGCCCGGAGCGGGCAGCTCGAAGTCGAGGACCTCGCGGAAGAAGGCGTCGGGGATCTGCAGGAGGATGCCCGCGCCGTCGCCCGAGCCGGAGTCGCCGCCCACGGCGCCTCGGTGCTCCAGGGCCCGCAGAGCGATCAGTGCCTTGTCTACGATCTCGTGGCGGGGCTGCCCGTCGAGAGTCGCGATCACGGCCAGGCCGCAGGCGTCCTTCTCCTGATCCGGTCGGTAGAGGCCCTGCTGCTCGGGGGCGGTGGAGAACTCGGTGAACGGCGAGCGGACGGACCCGTCCGAGGACTCGGTCGGGGCGGCCTCAGGGACCTGGTCCTCACTCTGCGGGGCCGGGTGCGCCCGGGGACCGGGATCGGACTGCGACATGGAATTCTCCTCACCTGATGACTGCGGCTCGGCACCGCCCGACGGTGCCTGCCTCAGCCGATGGGACCGAGCGGCGTCAGCGGAGCGCATGCTGATGCGGCGATGAGGATACTGCCGGGGTGTTTCCTGGCTGTTTCATGCCGCGTCACAGGGCTGCCGCCCCGGCCGAGGCGGAGGCGGCCCGATGCGTCTCAGCCGCGCACCGGCTGGCGCGACGGATCGGTTGCGCGCGTCTCGACGAATGCCTGCAGCCGCACGTCACCGGAGGGGTCAGCCTGCTCGCCGAGCTCGGCGCTGTCGGGCTCGGGCTCGGCAGCCGCCGCAGTGCGGTCTGCGCGGTCGAGATCGGGCAGCCGGTTGATCCGGGCACCGCGCCAGGGCTCGGAGGCGGATTCGGCCCCGGGGGCAGCGGCGGCGTCGGACTGCCGAGCCGCAGCGACGGCCCGGTGGCTGCCGCTGCCGTTCGCGGCGCGGGTCGAGGCAAGGTGCTCGGCGACCGAGCCCAGGACGGCGGCCTTGCGGCGGGAGAGCCACGCGTAGAGCAGCAGGCCGACGACGATCAGCGCCGCAGCGGTGAACACGTGGATGCGCATGCCCAGGAACATGGCGGAGGGGTCGATGCGCAGGAAGATCTCGATCAGCATGCGACCGGTCCCGTACCAGATCAGGTAGAGCGCCATCGAGCGGCCGCCGTCGACCCGGTGCGCCGTGCGGCGGCTGCGCCCGAGCCAGATGATCAGCGCCGCCCCCAGCAGGTTCCACAGCGACTCGTAGAGAAACGTGGGGTGGAACAGCGTGCCCGCCGGAAGCCCGTCCGGGAAGTTGGGGGACGTGGGGGCGATCTCGAGGCCCCAGGGAAGCGTGGTGGCGCGGCCGAAGAGCTCCTGGTTGAACCAGTTGCCCCAGCGGCCCACGGCCTGGGCCACCAGCAGGGCCGGAGCCACGCAGTCCGCGAACAGGGCGTAGGAGGTCCCGCGCACCCGGCACATGATCCACACGGCCAGGGCGCCGAAGGCCACGCCGCCCATGATCCCCAGCCCGCCCTTCCACAGCTGCGGGATCTCCATCAGCCCCTCCGCGGAGCCGAAGTAGTAGCCGGGGTCGGTGATGACCACGTGGTAGAGCCGGGCGCCGATGATGCCCAGCGGGATGGCCAGCAGCGCCGCATCCATGACGAAGTCGCCGTCCTGACCGCGGGCGTCCATGCGCCGGGTCGTGATCGCGATGGCCGCGGCCATCCCGAGCAGGATGCATAGAGCGTAGGCGTGGATCTCGAACGGCCCCAGCGAGAACCCGCTCCAGCCGGGCGAGGGGATCGACAGCATCGGCGAGACGAGCATGAGTGCCTTCCTGGTTCCGGTGCGCCCGGGCGGGGTGGGAGGGGAGCCGGTGCGGGCGCAGCGTCCGCACCGGCTGCGGGTCAGCTGCGGCCGGCGAGCTCGGCGGCCAGGCGGCCGACGGCCTCGGGTCCGCCGTCGCGCAGGGCCTTCACGAGCGCCGTGCCCACGATCGCGCCGTCGGCGTAGGCGCCGATCTCCTCGACGTGCTCGCGGCGCGACACGCCCAGACCGACGCACACGTTCTGCGCACCGGCGGCGCGGGCTCGCCGGACGACGTCCTGGGCGGCGTCGGAGACGGAGTCACGCGCACCGGTGACGCCCATGACCGACACGGCGTACACGAAGCCCGACGACGCCCGCGCCGTCATCTCCATGCGCTCCCGAGTGCTGGACGGGGCGACCAGGAAGATCCGGTCCAGGCCGTGGGCGGAGGAGGCCTCGAACCACTCCTGGGCCTCGTCCGGAATCAGGTCGGGGGTCACGATCCCCGACCCACCCGCTGCCGCCAGGTCTGCGGCGAAGCGGTCCACGCCGTGCTGCATGACCAGGTTCCAATAGGTCATCAGGACGGCCACGGCATCCGTTCGCTCGGTGATCGCCCGGACCACGCGGAAGGCGTCATCCGTGCTCACGCCCTGGGCGAGGGCCTGCGTGGTGGCTGCCTGGATGACCTCGCCATCCATGACGGGATCGGAGTACGGCAGACCGATCTCGATGACATCGGCCCCGCCGAGCCCGAGTGCGACGGCGGCCTCGATGGACTCCTCGACGCTGGGATAGCCGGCGGGCAGGTAGCCGATCAGCGCGGGTCGGCCCTGCGCGCGGCACTGCTCGATGCGCGCGGCCAGCCGGGAGTCGGGGTCCTGGGCCAGGCCCGCGGGGATGATCCGATCGATCAGGGATCCCGGCCCGGACAGGCGCTCCGCCTGCACGGCCGCCTGCGGCGCACCGGTCTGCTCGGTCGCTGAGGCCTCTGAGGGGTCCTGGGACCCGGCACTGGTGGTCTGGTTCACAGCTGCTCCCCCTTCTCGGCGATCTTCTCTTCCCTGGAGCCGCCCGGCAGCATGTCGAACCACTCGGCGGCCGTGGCCACGTCCTTGTCGCCGCGGCCCGACAGGGACACGACGACGATCTTCTGCGCTGCGGCCTCCTCGCCGAGCTGCCCGCGCCAGGTCTGGCCGAGCCGCACGGCACCTGCCAGGGCGTGCGAGGACTCGATCGCAGGGATGATGCCCTCGGTGCGGCACAGGGCGCGGAAGGCGTCCATGGCCTGGTCATCGGTGATCGCCGTGTAGACGGCGCGTCCGCTGGCGGCGAGGTAGGCGTGCTCGGGACCCACTGCCGGGTAGTCCAGGCCGGCGGAGATCGAGTGCGACTCGATGGTCTGCCCGTCCTCGTCCTGCATCAGGAACGTCTTGGCCCCGTGCAGCACGCCGGGGCGCCCCAGCGTGATGGTCGCGGCGTGGCGAGGGGTGTCTACCCCGTCGCCGCCCGCCTCGAAGCCGTGCAGCTCGACGTCGGCGTCGTCGAGGAACGCGTGGAAGATGCCGATCGCATTCGATCCGCCGCCCACGCAGGCCGCCACGGCATCCGGCAGCCGACCGGTCTGCGACAGGATCTGGGCGCGGGCCTCGTCGCCGATCTGCTGGTGGAACCAGCGGACCATGGCCGGGAAGGGATGCGGCCCGGCGGCGGTGCCCAGCAGGTAGTGGGTCGTGTCCACGGAGGCCACCCAGTCGCGCAGCGCCTCGTTGATGGCGTCCTTGAGCGTCTGCGAGCCGTGCTCCACAGCCACGACCTCGGCTCCCAGCAGATTCATGCGCGCGACGTTCAGCGCCTGGCGCCGGGTGTCCTCCGCGCCCATGTAGACCACGCACTCCATGCCCAGCAGCGCGGCGGCGGTGGCCGTGGCCACGCCGTGCTGCCCGGCCCCGGTCTCCGCGATCAGGCGGGTCTTGCCCATGCGCTGGGCCAGCAGGGCCTGGCCCAGGACGTTGTTGATCTTGTGCGAGCCGGTGTGGTTGAGGTCCTCGCGCTTGAGGAACACGCGGCAGCCCGCGTGGGCGCCGAAGCGCTCGGCCTCCGTCAGCAGCGACGGCCTGTTCGCGTAGTCGCGCGACAGCCGCTGGAACTCCTCCAGGAACTCCGGATCGGCCTTGGCCTTCTCGAAGGTGTCGGTGACCTGGTCCAGGGCGGCGATCAGCGACTCGGGCATCCAGCGCCCGCCGAAGTCGCCGAAGTACGGGCCCTGGGCGTTCGAGTAGCGCCGCTGCCCGTCGCGGGCCTCCTGCTCCCCCCGGTGCGCGGCGCGGATGGACTCGCCGAGGGTGCGGAACTGGGCGACGGTGCCCACGGGGTCGCCCGCCCGGACCAGCGCCTCGCCGGTGAGCACGGCATGAGCGCCCTGACGCGCGTAGTCCTCGATCTGCTCGGGGCCGCTGACACCGGACTCCGCCACCAGGACGGCGTCTGCGGGAAGGTGCTCGGCCAGGTGCCCGAAGCGGTCGGTGTCGACGTCGAGGGTCTTCAGATCACGGGTGTTCACGCCCACGATCTTGGCGCCCACCGCCGTGGCACGGCGGATCTCCTCCTCCGTGTGCGTCTCCACGAGCGCCTGCATCCCGAGGTCCTCGGTGACCTTCAGCAGATGGGCCAGCGCGTCGTCGTCGAGGGCCGCGACGATCAGCAGGATGAGATCGGCCCCGTGGGCACGGGCCTCGAGGATCTGGTACTCGTCGACTGTGAAGTCCTTGCGCAGGATCGGCACGTCCACGGCAGCGCGCACCGCGTCCAGGTCGGCCAGCGAGCCGCCGAAGCGGCGCTGCTCGGTGAGCACGGAGATCACGGCCGCTCCCCCGCGCTCGTACGCGGCAGCCAGAGCGGCGGGGTCCTCGATCGGCGCCAGGGCGCCCTTCGAGGGCGATGAGCGCTTGACCTCGGCGATGATCTCGAGCGTGTCCTCGTGGGATCCGCGCAGTGCCGCGATCGCGTCGCGGGGCGCCGGCGCCTGCGCTGCGGTGCGTCGGATCTCCTCGAGCGGAACGGCGGCGCGCCGAGCCTCCAGATCCTCGCGGACCCCCTCGATGATGGAGTCGAGGACCGTTCCGGTGGCCCTCACGCTTCCCTCGGGATGCTCGGTCATGCGGTGACGTGTCCTCTCCTGGAAGATTGCGATGGTCGCGGCATGCGCCGACCCGCAGGCCGGCGGCGCCGGCGCGGGTCGGGCAGAGCGCGGAGACGATGCGGTCTGCGGCTCAGGGGCGTGTCAGCCGCCCCGATGAGGAGGGGCTCAGTGCTTGAGCTCGCCGCGCTCGTGCTTGCGGACCTCGCCCTCATAACCCATGCCCATGCCCTTGAGGACGGCGCCCACGATCAGGCCGAGGACGATGACGCCCACGCCGACCCACATCAGGACGCTGCCGAGCTCCTGGACCAGGCCGATGAGCCCCAGGACGACGCCCACGGCCATGATGGCGACGCAGGTCCAGGCGGCGACGGTGTTGCCGTGCCCGACGTACGCGGTGTGATCCAGGACGATGACGTCGAGGCCGTGGGCCTCGCGCTCGGCCTCGAGGCGGGATGCGGCCTCCGACGCAGTGCTGGAGCTGGTGGTCGCGTGCGACATGAGTTCAGGTCTCCCTGTGGTGCTCGGGGTCGGGGTCCGCTGAGGGACTCCGACCATTGGTGGCGGTGCTCGTCCTTATTGTGCCACTCACCGCGCCTGTGACGGTGACCGACAGGTGCGGTGACGGCTGCTCAGGAGCCGGTGGGGTCCCGTCCCTCGGTGAGGGCGTCCCAGGAGTCGATGTCATCGCGGCGCTCGGACTCGCGATCGTCGTCGCCCGCGGCCCGACGCTGGGCGGTGCCGCGCTCGAAGCGCGAGGCCGCCGGCCTGGCCCAGGTCCTGGACGAGATGAGCGCCCAGACGCCGCCGAGGATCACGAGCACGGAGGCCGCGGCGCACAGCCAGGGGCCGACGGTGAGCTCGTGCTCGGCTCCCGTGCCGACCACGCCGGTCATCTCCCCGACGACGCCCTCGGAGACCCCGACGGGGTCGGCGATGGCGCCGATCACGGCGATCAGGGAGCCCAGTCCGGCACCGGCGATCATCAGGGACACCACGGGTCGCAGTCGCGGACCGGCGATGCTCAGTGCGACCGCGCCGGCCATGGCGACCAGTCCGAGGGCCGAGACGGCCGGTGCGGCATCGCTGCCGCGCACGTCCACGTCGATCTGCGAGACCGCCGTGGCCACGCTGGCGTGGACCCAGCTCATGGCGGAGGCGCCGAACAGCGCCGCACCCAGCACGAGGCACAGCAGGACGACGATGGGCTTGCGCTTCAGGGCCGTCATCGGGCGGCTCCCTCGGCTGCGTCGACCTGCTGCCGGGCATCGGCGCTCAGGCGGCGAGGGCGGCGCACGGACTGGGCGGCGAGGGCCGCGCGCAGCGGCGCGGCGGCCTTGTTCAGCGATTCCAGCGCCTCCGTCTCCGGCACCGAGTCGGCGACGATGCCGCCTCCGGCCTGGACGTACGCGCGTCCGTCGACCAGCAGCGCCGAGCGGATCGCGATGGCCACGTCCATGGAGCCCGCGAAATCCATGTAGCCGACCACTCCGCCGTAGACGGCGCGGCGACGGGGCTCGTACTCGTCCAGCAGCTTCAGCGCCCGGGGCTTGGGCGCCCCGGAGAGCGTTCCAGCGGGGAAGGCTGCGGCTAGCACGTCGTACGCGCTCACGTCCGGGCGCATGCGCCCGACCACGTTGGAGCACAGGTGCATGATGTGGCTGAAGCGCTCGATCGCCATGAACTCGGTGACCTCCACGGAGCCCGGCTCGCAGACCTTCGAGAGGTCGTTGCGGGAGAGGTCCACGAGCATGAGGTGCTCGGCGCGCTCCTTCTCATCGGCCAGCAGCTCCTGCCCCAGCGCCTGGTCCTGCTCCGCGGTGGCACCGCGAGGACGGGAGCCGGCGATCGGGTGCGTGACGACCTGCCCGTCCGAGACGTTCACGAGCGCCTCGGGCGAGGACCCGACCACGTGGAAGGGCCTGCCCTCGGCATCCTCGAAGGCGTACAGGTACATGTAGGGGCTCGGGTTGATCGAGCGCAGCATGCGATAGACCTCGAGCGGGTCGGCCGTGCACTCGGTCTCGAAGCGCCGTGAGATCACGACTTGGAAGATCTCGCCGTCGACGATGGCCTGCTTGGCCTCCTCGATCGCGCTGAGGAAGTCCTCGCGCGGCCACGACTGCTGCACCGCCTCCTCGATCCGGTCCCGGTCGATCACGTCCTCGGCGATCGAGACCGGGGCCTGGGACGACGGCCGGTCCAGCTTCTCGAGCATCCCGTCGAGGCGCTCGACGGCATCCAGCCAGGCCTCGTCCACGCGCTCGTCCGTGCCGTCGGCGTTGTACGCGTTGGCCACGAGCGTCACGGAGCCGTCCGTGTTGTCGTGCACGGCCATCTCCGAGACCAGGTTCATGGCCAGTTCGGGGATGCGCAGGTCGTCCAGCGGCGGATCGGGCAGCCGCTCCCAGCGGCGCACGACCTCCCAGCCGAGGAAGCCGACCATGCCCGAGGACAGCGGAGGGGCGTCGTCGAAGCGCTCGGTGGCCAGCACCGCCAGGGTCTCGCGCAGAGCCTCGACCGGGCTGCCCTCCGTGGGCAGCCCGACGGGGACGTCGCCGACCCAGTGCGCCTGGCCGTCCCGGCTGATCAGGGTGGCCCTGGAGCCCGCGCCGATGAACGACCAGCGGGACCAGATCCCCTGAGCGGCGGACTCCATCAGGAAGGTGCCCGACGGCGCCGTGCCGTCCTCGCGCAGCACGAGGCTGCGGTAGATCCCGATCGGGGTCAGCGCATCGGCCATCACGGTGGTGCGCACCGGGATGACGCGGTGGTGCCTGGCCAGCTCGCGGAACTCCTCGAGGCTCGGGGAGACCGTGCCCATCTGGTGCATCATGCGACTTCTTCCTGCCGGGCGATGCCCGGCCGTGATCTGGGGTTGGCGACGCTCACGTAGGGATCCCGGCGCCTGCGGCGGCGCCCGGGCGCAGCGTGCCGGTCAGCGCTGCCCCTGGATGGCCTTAAGCTGCCGGTCCTCGAAGCAGGTGCGGGTGCCCGTGTGGCAGGCCGCCCCCACCTGCTCGACCTCGACCAGCAGGGCATCGCCGTCGCAGTCCAGGCTGACGCGGCGCACGAGCTGGATGTGTCCGGAGGTGTCGCCCTTGCGCCACAGCTCCCGGCGGGACCGGGACCAGAACGTCACGCGACCGGTGGTGAGGGTGCGGTGCACAGCCTCCTCGTCCATCCAGCCGAGCATGAGCACCTCTCGGGTGTCGTGCTGCTGGATGATCGCGGCCACGAGGCCGTCCGCATCGCGCTTCAAGCGCGCGGCGACCGCGGGGTCCAGCTCGGGCGAGGACGGGCGGGCTGAGGGGCTGGGCTGTTCGGACATCACCGGACACTATACTATGGGCCCGCGCTCGGACGCCTCGGCCGCGCAGCTCGGCTCAGCGCTCGCAGCGATCCGCTCAGCGGACCTCGTGGCCCTCGGCGCGCAGCGCCGCCTTGACCTCGGCGATGGCGTCGACCGGCCCGAAGTGGAAGATCGAGGCTGCCAGCACGGCATCGGCGCCGGCGGCCACGGCGGGCGGGAAGTCGGCGGGAGCGCCCGCGCCCCCGGAGGCGATCAGGGGCACGCTCACCGCGGAGCGCACCTCGCGGATCATCTCCAGGTCGAAGCCGTCACGGGTGCCGTCGGCGTCCATGGAGTTGAGCAGGATCTCCCCCACGCCGCGGCGCTCGGCCTCCACAGCCCACTGCACGGCGTCGATCCCGGTGAGCTCGCGGCCGCCGTGCGTGGTGACCTCGAAGCCCGAGGGGGTGTTCCCGGTGCGCCTGGCATCGCAGGACAGCACGAGCACCTGATTGCCGAAGCGGCGGGTGATCTCGTCGATGACCTCCGGGCGCTTGATCGCCGCCGTGTTGATCGAGGCCTTGTCCGCCCCGCAGCGCAGCAGGCGGTCGACGTCCTCGGCGGTGCGCACACCGCCGCCGACGGTCAGCGGGATGAAGACCCGATCGGCGGTGCGGGCGACGACGTCGAACGTGGTGGCCCGGTCCGATGACGAGGCGGTGACGTCCAGGAAGGTGAGCTCATCCGCACCGGCGTCGTTGTACCGGGAGGCCAGCTCGACCGGATCGCCTGCATCGCGCAGGTTCTCGAAGTGGACGCCCTTCACGACGCGCCCGGCGTCGACGTCCAGGCAGGGGATGACACGGATGGCCACGCTCATGGCTGCTCCTTGCGGTGCCCGGGCAGGCGGGCTGGTGATTCGGGATCGGTCGGCTCTGAGGATTCCGGGGCCGCAGCCCCGGGGGCTTCACAGCCGGGCGGCGTGGATCGGCGAGACCAGGATGGCCCGGGCGCCCACGGAGTAGAGCTCGTCCATGACCTTGTTGGTGTCCGAGCGGCGGACCATGGCGCGCACCGCCATGGCTCCGTGGTGGCCCAGCGGCGAGATCGTGGGACCCTCCATGCCGGGGGTCACGGCCGTGGCGGCCTCAAGAAGGTCCTCCGTGATGTCGTAGTCGATCATCACGTACTGCCGGGCCACGAGCACACCCTGGATGCGCCGGCGCAGGACCTCCAGGCCCTCGGCCTCCGCCTTGGCGGCGTTGCGGATCAGCAGGGCCTCGGAGCGCATGATCGGCTCGCCGAAGATCTCCAGTCCGGCCGCCCGCAGCGTGTTGCCGGTCTCCACGACGTCGGCGATGGCGTCTGCGACGCCCAGGCGGATCGAGGACTCGACGGCACCATCCAGGCGCACGACCTCGGCTTGGACTCCCTGCTTCGCCAGGTGGCGGCGCAGAAGGCTGTCGTAGCTCGTGGCCACTCGGCGGCCCTCGAGGTCCTGAAGCGAGGAGAACTGCCCGGCCGGGCCGGCGAAGCGGAAGGTCGAGCGGGCGAAGTCCAGGCCCAGGTCCTCGACGGCGTCGGCCTCGGAGTCCAGCAGCAGGTCGCGGCCGGTGATCCCGACGTCCAGCACTCCTCCCCCGACGTAGACGGCGATATCGCGCGGACGCAGGTAGAAGAACTCGACGTGGTTCTCCGGGTCGACCAGCACGAGCTCTCGGCTGTCGCGGCGCTGGCGGTAGCCCGCCTCGCTCAGCATGGCGGCGGCGGACTCTGACAGGGCGCCCTTGTTGGGCACGGCGACGCGCAGCATGGTCGGTGATAGCTCCTGAGGATTCGTGCGGCGGATTTCGTTCAGGGGTGAGGGCGCCCCGGGGCCTTCCGAGCCGGGCCGGCTCAGAGGTGGTTGTAGACGTCCTCGAGGGAGATGCCCTTGGCCACCATCATCACCTGCAGGTGATACAGCAGCTGGGAGATCTCCTCGGCGGCTTCGTCGTGGGTCTCGTGCTCGCAGGCCATCCAGACCTCGGCGGCCTCCTCGACCACCTTCTTCCCAATGCCGTGGACTCCGCGGTCCAGCTCGGCGACGGTCCCCGAGCCCTCGGGGCGGGTTTCGGCCTTCTCTGTGATCTCTGCGAAGAGCTGCTCGAACGTTTTCACGGGCCTCACCCTATCCTGCGGCGGCGGGGTGCTCCCGCGCGCAGCCCGTCCGCTGTCGGTGCCCGGACGGCGCGAGCCTCCCGGCGCCGCGGCGCCTCAGAACGTGTACGTCGTCGCCTCGATGGCGCGCTGCTGCGCCGCGTCCTCCCTGTCCGCGGAGCTGCCCGCCAGGGCCTGCCACAGGCTGCGGGCCAGAGCGTCGCTGCTGCGGAACGGCTCGGAGTTCTGCCGCGGCCGGGCGAAGGCTCCCAGCGTCGGCACGGTCGTGAACACGCCGGCGGCGAACAGGTCCGGATGCGCCCGGCCGTGGCGGTCCACCACTCGGTACTGGGCATCCACCTCCAGCTTGCCGGTGGTGACCATGGTCGACCCGTCGTCCGATGGGAAGGACTGCTCCTCCCCCAGCTCCCCGGCCAGCACGGAGCGCAGGACCGGATTGGCCGTGCCCGCCATCGACGGGCCGGGCAGGCGGGCCTCGACGAAGTGCGGGGCCTTGATCCACGGACCGCCCGCCCGGGAGCGGGCGGCGAACCCTCCGCCGGCCTCGTCGTGCTCGACGATCACGTCCGGACCCAGGAAGCGCACGAACCCCGCCTCGTGCAGGGCCAGCAGCTCCTGGAGACGGTGCGCCGGCGGACCGGAGTCCACAAAGCTGAAGAACCCCGGCCACCAGCGGTTCATCATGCCCAGCCCGGCCTCGGTGAGCCGGTCCTCCGGCACCAGGTCCATCAGGGCCACCCGCAGGTGCAGCAGTGCCAGGAACAGCGCCAGGGTCTGGCTGCGCTGCGGATCGCTGCGCTCGTCCATGTCCCGGCGGATGCTGCGCAGCACCGCCTCCTGCACCTGCTCGGCGTCCTCGAAGGTCAGCCCTTCCAGCGGCCGGTCGATCGCGTGCAGGTCCAGCAGATCGCGCGAGTCCCGGAACGTCTCGTGCAGCAGCCGCGACAGCTCGCTGGGCCCGGCCGCCGCGTACCGCCGGGCGAAGTCCTCCCAGCGCACGCCGTCGCGGACGCGCTCGGGGTGGCCCAGGACGATCTCGCGGTACCAGTGGTGCCCGGCCTCGCGGGTGATCAGGGGCCACAGGTGCTCATCCCAGTCCAGCTGGGAGTTCTCGTCCAGCAGCCTCTCGATGGCGGCTGCGGTGACGAACTGCAGCCCGTCCGGGGCGAAGGGGGCGCGCAGCTGCGTGGAGATCTTGGAGTGGAAGGGCACGCCGCGGCGCGAGCCGACCCACAGCAGGGGCTCGCTGCCCGAGGGCTCGTAGACCAGCGCCTCGCCGGATTCGATCCTGGCGGGATCCGCGGAGCCGTCGCGCGTGCGGAAGCGCCCGCCGCGGCCCTCGTAGAGCAGCACCATCAGGTCGATGAAGCCCAGGCCCATGCCGGTGACGACCGCGCGCTGACCGGGCCCGAGCGCGCTCCAGTCGACCTCCTCGGTGTAGGAGGGCCGCGTGTAGCTGCCCTCCGACGCACTGGCGGCGGCGCCGCGGCGGCGCTGCCCGCGGGTGGCCAGGGCATCGGTGTGCCCGAGCAGCAGCACGGCGGCATCGGCGTGCAGGACGGTCCCGTCCTTCAGGCGCACGTCGTGGCCGCCGCGGGAGCACTCCGTGATCTCATCGGCCCACGTGGGGTGCACGATCACGTCGTCGATGCCCGGCGAGGCGAGCGCGCGGTCCACCACGCGGCGCCACACCCACTGCAGGTAGCGCTGGTGGACGCGCCGGGTCGGGAAGTCCGCGCCGCGCAGCTGCCGGATGCGGCGCAGGTCGTCCTCGTCGTCGATCTCGGCGTCCTCGATCGAACCGTCGGCCACACCGGCCGCCCACTCCTCGAGCGAGGGGCCGTCCCAAGCCGCACCCTCGGCGACCACGGTCTCGTCGGTGAACATCGTCACGTCACGGGCCATCGAGTTGAGCTTGAGCAGCGGTGACTGGTCGTGGCGCCAGATCCGCCCTGAGCCGGCCTCGAAGGGCTCGATCACGTGGACCCGCACGGGCCGGTCCACCGTCCCGGACAGCTGTGCGGCATTGGCGGCCAGACGCTCCAGCACGAGCGTGGCGCGCGGGCCGCCTCCGATCAGCACCAGCTCCCTGGTCCTGCGCGCGCCGCCGGGGCGGCGTCCGGCTGCCGAGCTCGTGTGCTGCGTCATCGTGTGTCCTCCGGGGCTGTCGTCCCCGCGGTCCGGGCTGCGCAGGCCGCTGCCGGCCTGCCGCGCTCCGCGCCGCGTCGTCGGAGCCTCGACGCTAGTCCAGCCGGGGCGCCGAGCGCCCGGCCGTATGACGAAATATGAGGTCGGAGGCGCGTGCTGGGACGTCTGGCGAGAGGATGGGGAGCATGAGCATTGCCGAGAACCGCCCACGCCGCCGTGTCCATCTCGCGGCGCACTTCCCGGGCGTGAACAACGAGACCGTGTGGTCGGATCCCGTGCGCTCCGGCTCCAACATCGCCGTCGAGTCCTTCGTGCGCATGGCCCGCGACGCCGAGGAGGGCCTGATGGACTTCCTCTTCCTGGCGGAGGGTCTGCGCCTGCGCGAGCAGGGCGGGCAGATCCACGACCTGGACGTCGTGGGCCGCCCCGACACGCTGACGATGCTCTCGGCCGTGCTGGGGGCCACGGACCACATCGGCGTGGCCGGCACCCTGACGGCCACCTACCACGAGCCGTACGAGCTCGCCCGGCAGCTGGCCACCATGGATCACCTCTCGGGCGGGCGCACGGCCTGGAACGTCGTGACCAGCCCGGACGCCTTCACCGGCGAGAACTTCCGCCGCGGCGGCTACCTCCCGTACGAGCAGCGCTACGAGCGCGCCGTCGACTTCATCCAGGCGGCCCGCACCATGTGGGAGTCCTGGCCGCTCGATCCGGCGCAGGCAGGCCCGGACGCCGGGCGCTTCGTCCACCGCAGCGAGTTCTTCGATCTGGAGGGCCGCTTCGGGGTGCCGCGCAGCCCGCAGGTCCACCCCGTGGTGATGCAGGCCGGCGACTCCCCTTCCGGGCGCGACTTCGCGGCGGGCTCGGCCGATCTGATCTTCACCCGCCACTCCGGCCCGGAGAACGGGCGGGCCTTCCGCGACGACATCCGCTCCCGGCTCACCGCGATCGGCAGGGATCCAGACGAGATCCAGATCTATCCCGGCGTGTCCTTCGTGATCGGGGACACCGAGGAGGACGCGCAGGAGAAGAGCCTGGAGCTCGCCTGGGCGCAGCACTCCGGGGCCACTGCGCTGGCCACCGCCTCGCGGCTGTGGAACATGGACCTCTCCGAGCGCGATCCCGACGATCCGGTCCCGGACTTCGACCCGGTGGTCGACGGCCCCCAGCTCTCCCAGGGCCGGGTGAACCACTACCCCGACCCCGTGGGCACGGCAGAGTCCTGGCGCGAGCTCGGGCGGCGCAACGGCTGGTCGCTGCGCAAGGTCGTCTCCGTCGTGGATTCGCGGCATCACTTCGTGGGCACGCCCCGCTCGATCGCCGAGGCCATGAGCCGGGAGGTCGATCAGGGCGCGGCCGACGGCTTCATCCTGGTGCCGGCCTATGTCCCGGGCGGCTTCCGGGAGGTCGTGGACCGGGTGGTGCCCGAGCTGCAGGAGATGGGCGTCTACCCCGATCACCACGAGCCCGCGACGCTGCGCCAGAGGCTCGGGCTGCCCGAGCACCGCCCCGCCGAGCAGTGGGCAGCGCTGCGGGACGGGCAGGCGGCCGCCGCATCCGACGCCGCAGCAGCGGCCCAGCAGAGCCAGGAGGCCTGAACCCATGACCGAGACGATACTCTCCGTCGGGCTGGGAACGCTGCCCGACCTCGACGGCCCTCACGACGATCCCGCCGCCCTGCTCACCGGCCGGCTGCATCTGCGCGCCGCCCAGGACCTCGAGGCGCTGGGCGTCACGCAGCTGATGCTCGACGACGTCCTCGACGCCGGCGACGGCACCGACTCCGCCGCGATCCGGCTCTCGGCCCTGGAGCTCGCCGCTTGGCTCGCACCGGCCACGCAGCGGATCGGCCTGGTGCCCACGCTGACCACCACGCACACCGAGCCCTTCCTGCTGGGGACCATGACCGCGACGCTGGACTACGCGAGCCGCGGTCGCGCCGGCGTGCAGCTGGCGCCGTCCCTGCGCGCCTCCGAGGCCGCCGTCGTGGGGCGCCGACCGCTCGCCGAGCCGGCAGAGGCCTGGCGCGAGACCGGCGAGGTCGCGGATCTGCTGCGCCGCCTGTGGGACTCGTGGCAGGACGACGCGATCATCGCGGACACCTCCACCGACCGCTTCATCGATCGCGAGCGGCTGCACTACACGGACTTCGAGGGCACGGACTCCGTCGGGCAGCCCTTCACCGTCAAGGGCCCCTCGATCGTGCCGCGTCCGCCGCAGGGCCATCCGGTGATCGTCGTGCGGCTCGAGGACGGGCACGGCCTGCGCGGTCCCCTCCCGGGCACCGCCTCCGACGTGGCCGTCGCGGCCGCCCAGACGGATGCCGTGATCGTGCCGGCGGCGATCAGCGACGACGAGCTCGCCGTGCTGCGCCGCGGGGCCCCGCATGCGCGCCTTCTGGCAGCACTTCCCCGCGAGGATCTCGCCGGGGCGATCGACGCACTCGTCGAGCGCCTCGCCGCGGCGGGGTCCGACGGTCGGGGCCTCGTCTTCGCCGGCGTGCACCTCGACGCGCGGCCGAACGATGCCGCCGAACTCGCCGAACGGGCGATCTCGGCCCTGTCCCGGGCGGGGCTGAAGCCGGTGGCCAGCGAGACCGGATCGCTGCGGCAGCGCTGGGGACTGCCGGCGGCCGACAACCAGTACGAGGGCGCCTGAGGCGGCTCAGCTCGCGGACAGTGCGTCGCGCATCTGCTGCGCGTCGGTGACGGTCCGGGAGTCGTCGAGCCCCTCATCCTGCAGCCCCCAGCGCTCCAGCGCCGCCTCGTAGCTGCCGTCTCCCATCGCCGAGTCCAGCGCGGCCTCCAGCGCCGGGGCCAGCCCGCTGTCCTTGGCGGTGGGCGCGGCCACGAGCGTGTTGTTCGGCCATCCCGCGCTGATCCGCCCCACGACCTCCGTCTCGGATCCGGAGTCCTCCCGGAACGAGCCGCCGGGATACGGCCCCAGGTGCAGATCCGTCCTTCCGGAGACCAGCGACAGGATGGCGTCGGCGTCGTTGAGGTAGTACGACAGCTCGGCCGGCTCCAGACCCCGCTCCTCGAGCTCGCGGTTCCACTCGAGCAGGATGGCGTCCTGGTTGGTGCCCGGCGAGACGGAGACCTTCAGCCCGGAGATGTCCTCCGGGCCCTCGACGTGGAACTCGCTGCCCTGCCTGGCCTCGAAGCCCATGTACGCGGTGCGGTACGTGGCGAAATCGTAGAGCTCGAGCCGCGGCTCGGTCAGGCCCACGTTGATCATCACGGTCTCGATCTGACCGGTCTCCAGGCGCAGCGGCCAGTTCTCCCAGGTGGTGGCCTCGACCTCGAGCTCCAGGCCGAGCTTGTCCGCCATGAGCTGGGCGAGGTCGACCTCGGAGCCCACGACCGTGGACTGGTCCGTGGCGGCGAAGCCCAGCGGCACCGCCGCCGGGGTGGCCGCCACCGTGAGCTTGCCGTCCGCGGCCACCGACTCCGGCACGAGCGCTGCCGCCTTCGGATCGATGTCCGTGCGCACCCGATCGTCCTGCTCCGGCGAGAAGTCGAAGCGCTGGGCGGCCTCCACGCCGCCGCCGGCCGCTGCGGTGCCGATATCCACGGGATCGGCCGTGCACCCCGGCAGGATGCCCAGGCCGAGCACCGCGGCACCGGCGATCAGTCCGCGCCCCATCCGCCCCGACCTCCCTCCGACCGGGCTCACAGCACGTACTCCGGGTCGAGGTGCCGGCCCAGGAACTCCTGGGTCCGGGCATGCTGCGGGGCGGAGAACAGCTTCTGCGGCGGGCCCTGCTCCACGATCTCCCCGTCGGCCATGAACACCACGTGATCGGCCACCTCCCTGGCGAAGGACATCTCGTGGGTCACCACGATCAGGGTCACGCCCTCATCGGCCAGGCCCCGGATGACCTCAAGGACCTCCTCGACGAGCTCGGGGTCCAGGGCGGAGGTCGGCTCGTCGAAGAGCAGCACCTTGGGGTGCAGCGCCATGGCTCGGGCGATCGCCACCCGCTGCTGCTGCCCGCCCGAGAGCTGGCGGGGATAGGCACCGCCCCGGTCCCCCAGCCCCACGCGATCGAGCAGGGCCTGGGCGGTGCGTCGCGCCTCCGCGCGGGGGCGCCCCTGCGTGTGCACAGGAGCCTCGATGATGTTCTGCTCCACCGTCATATGCGGGAACAGGTTGAACTGCTGGAAGACCATTCCCACCTGAGCGCGGCGGCGCAGGACCTCGCGCTCGGGCAGCTCGCGCAGGGCCTGGCCCTCGGGCTGGTAGCCGATCATCTCGCCGTCGATCGTGACCCGGCCAGCGTCCTGGGCCTCCAGGTGATTGATCGTGCGAAGCAGCGTGGACTTCCCGGACCCCGACGGGCCCATCAGGACCACGACCTGCCCGGGCTCGACGTTCAGGGAGACGCCGTGGAGGATCTCCCGGCCCGCGAACGACTTGCGCACGCCCTCCAGCACGACCCGTCCTCGCGTGGGCACCCGGTCTTCGATCAAGCGGTTCGTCTCCTTCGCGCTCACAGCGAGCTCCCTTCCGTGTGCAGCCGGGTCCTCTTCCGCTCGCGGGCGTCGGCCCGCTCACTCGCCAGCCGTGCGCGCACCCGCTGCCAGGGGGTGGACGGCAAGGTGCGCACCGCACCGCGCGCGACCCGCCGCTCGACGTAGTACTGGACGATGTTCAGCGCAGTGGTGATCACGATGTACCAGATGGTGGCGACCATGAGCATCGGGATGACCTCGTTGGTGCGCGAGTAGATGATCTGCGCCGTGTAGAACAGATCCCCCAGCGCCAGGACGTAGACGATCGAGGTGCCCTTGACCAGGCTGATGATCTCGTTGAAGGCCGGGGGCAGGATCGCGCGCAGGGCCTGCGGCAGCACGATCCCCACGGATCGCCGCCATGCCGGAAGCCCGAGCGCCTTGGCCGCCTCGAGCTGCCCCGCATCCACCGAGAGGATGCCGCCGCGGATGATCTCGGCGGCGTAGGCGGCCTGATGCAGGCTCAGTCCCAGGGCGGCGGCGGCGAACTTCCCGACGAGCTCCGTGGTGCTCGCCTCGAAGAGGACCACGTCGGTGAACGGGATGCCCAGGACGAGCGTCTCGTAGAGATAGCCGATGTTGTACCAGAGCAGCAGCTGCACGAGCAGCGGCACGGATCGGAAGATCCAGATGTAGGTCCAGGCCAGTCCCGCGAGCACCGGCGAGCTCGACATCCGCAGCAGGGCCAGCGCGAAGCCGAGCACGAACCCGGCGACGCCGGCGATGGCCGTCAGTGACAGCGTCAGCCCCAGGCCTCGCATGATCGACTCGGCGGTGAACCACTGCGCCACGACTCCCCACTGCCAGCGGGGGTTGGTGATCAGGGCCCAGACGATGACCAGGATGACGATGACGCCGAGCATCGAGGCGAGGCTGCGCCAGGGGTGGCGAGCCGGCAGCACCCGCACGGGGCTGTCCGGCTCGGGGGTGGAGGGCGAACGGCTGTCCATGGGCTCCGGCCTTCGAGGGGGCGTCGGCGAGTCGAGGAGTCGAGCGATCGCCGCGGACCCGGCTCAGCCTAGGACCGGGATGCAGACCTCCCAATTCCGCCGTCACGCAGTGACATGCGGCGATGCCCCACTGGACGACGGCCCAGCATCAAGTCCGTCCCAGGCAGGTGGGCGCTCGGCCGCCTCAGCAGCCTGCACCCGGACATGCGAAAGGCGCCGCCGCTCCTTTCAGGGAACGGCGGGGCCCTCGACCGACGGAGCCGGAGATCAGTGGGCGTGCTCTCCGCGGCTGTGCTCGAAGACCATTCCGAACACGCCGAGCATGGCGATCGGGAACGCGAGGCCCACGATCCACCAGTCGATGGCCAGGCCGAGCACGAAGATCATGGCACCGGCGCCGAACAGCAGCGGCGTCCAGGACCACGGGGAGAAGTGCCCGTAGTCGCCGGCGCTGTCCGAGATCTCGCCCTCGAGGTCATCCTCAGGGAGCATCGCCTTGGCGCTACGCAGCGTCAGCTGGAAGTAGACCGCGAGGAAGGCGGACATCACGCCGACGGCCAGCAGGGCCGGGAAGCCGGCCAGCTCGTGGAAGTCGGTCACGAACCCGTAGATGAAGCCCACGACGATGCAGAACGCCGTCAGCAGCCACATGACCTGGATCGTTGCCTTCATCGGGTGGCCTCCATGGTGTCGTGCTCGCGGCGATCCCGCTCGGTCGGGTTGGCCTCGGTGTCACCGGTGTGAGGATCCGGCGACAGGGCCGCCAGCTCCGGGTGGTGCAGGTCCAGGGCCGGGCGCTCCGAGCGGATGCGCGGCAGCGAGACGAAGTTGTGCCGCGGGGGCGGGCAGGACGTCGCCCACTCGAGCGAGCCGCCGAAGCCCCAGGGATCGTCGACCTCGACCTTCCTGCCGCGCTTGTGCGTGATGTACACGTTCCAGAAGAACGGGACCATCGAGGCTGCCAGCAGGAAGGCGCCGATGGTCGAGAACTGGTTCATGAACGTGAACCCGTCCTCCGGCATGTAATCGGCGTAGCGGCGGGGCATGCCCACCACACCGAGCCAGTGCTGGATCAGGAAGGTCATGTGGAAGCCCACGAAGAGCATCCAGAAGTGGACCTTGCCGACACGCTCGTTGAGCATCTTGCCGGTGAACTTGGGCCACCAGAAGTAGAACGCGGCGAACATGCCGAACACGACAGTGCCGAAGATCACGTAGTGGAAATGGGCGACCACGAAGTAGGAGTCCGAGACTTGGAAGTCCAGCGGCGGGGTGGCCAGGATGACGCCGGTCAGGCCGCCGAAGAGGAACGTGAACAGGAAGCCCAGGACCCACAGCATGGGAGTCTCGAAGGTGATCGAGCCCTGCCACATGGTGCCGATCCAGTTGAAGAACTTCACGCCCGTGGGCACCGCGATCATCATGGTCATGAACGAGAAGAACCCGAGCATGACCGAGCCGGTGACGTACATGTGGTGGGCCCACACGGTCACGGACAGCGCGCCGATGGCGATGGTCGCGAAGACCAGGCCGACATAGCCGAACAGCGGCTTGCGGGAGAACACCGGGATGATCTCCGAGACGATGCCGAAGAACGGCAGCGCCAGCACGTAGACCTCGGGGTGGCCGAAGAACCAGAACAGGTGCTGCCACAGGATCGCGCCGCCGTTCTCGGCGTCGAAGATGTGCCCGCCCAGTCGACGGTCCATGCCCAGTGCGAACAGCGCGGCCGCCAGCGGCGGGAAGATCATGATGATCAGCAGCGCGGTGATCAGCGAGGTCCAGACGAACACCGGCATGCGCCACATGGTCATGCCCGGAGCCCGCATGCACAGGATCGTGGTGATGAAGTTGACGCCGCCCATGATCGTGCCGAAGCCCTGCAGGACCAGGCCGAAGACCCAGAGGTCGCCGCCGACTCCCGGCGAGAACGTGGTGGAGTTCAGCGGAGCGTAGGCGAACCAGCCGAAGGACGCGGCGCCCTGCGGGGTCAGGAAGCCGATCACGACGACGGTCGAGCCGAAGAGGAAGAACCAGAAGGCCAGCGCGTTCAGTCGCGGGAAGGCGACATCCGGCGCGCCGATCTGCAGCGGCACCAGCACGTTGGCCAGGCCGATGAACAGCGGGGTTCCGAACATCAGCAGCATCACCGTGCCGTGCATGGTGAACAGCTGGTTGTACTGCTCCTTGGTCTCCAGGATCTGCATGCCGGGAGCGAAGAGCTCTGCACGGATCAGCAGCGCCATGACGCCGCCGAGGCAGAAGAAGGCGAAGGACGTGATCAGGTACATGTACCCGAGCGTCTTGTGGTCCGTGGTGGTCAGCCAGCTGACGATGATCCGGCCCTTGGAGCGGGGCACGACCCGCGGTGCGACCGCGGCGGAGTCATTGGCTGAGTACTCGAGAGTGGTCATATTCTCTCCGTCCCTCAGTTCTCGTCGTACGTCGAGCCGGGCATGGAGTCCTGGTTCTCGATCGCTTCGTCATTGGTGTTCGGGTTGCGGTCGTACTCGGTGCCGAGCTGGCCGGTGTTGCCCTGGTCGCGCAGAGCCTGCATCTGCTGGTCGTACTCCTCCTGGGAGACGATCTCGACGTTGAAGAGCATCTCCGAGTGGTACTCGCCGCACAGCTCGGCGCACTTGCCCTGGAAGGTGCCCTCATCGCCGGTGGTGAACGACAGGTAGTTGGTCTGGTTCGGGATCATATCCATCTTCTCGAGGAAGGCGGGGACCCAGAACGAGTGGATGACGTCGCGGGAGGTGATCTCCAGCTCGATATCGCTGTCGGCCGGCAGATACAGCGTGGGCAGCGTGTCCTCGACGCCCTCCGAGCCGTCCGTGTTCAGATGCGCCTGCGTGCCCGAGTAGTAGACGTCGTCATCGGTGTAGTTGAAGTCCCAGGCCCACTGCTTGCCGATGACCTGGATGGTGGTGTCCGGGTTGTCATGGCGCGGGGTGATGTCCGCCAGTACGCGCTCCGAGAACACGAACAGCGTGACGACCAGAGCGATCGGCACGAAGGTGTAGAAGATCTCCAGCGGCAGGTGGTAGGCGACCTGGCGGGGATAGCCGACCTCGTTCTTGCGACGGCGGTAGGCGATCATGCACCACAGCATCAGGCCCCAGGTCACCAGGCCGACGGCCATGGCCGCGATCCACGAGCCGACCCACAGGTCCAGGATGGCCTGAGCGTTGTCCGTGGGGGCAGAGTCCCCCACCGGCATGAATCCGTTGCGGACCTGCTGGTTCAGCTCCGCGGAGCAGCCCGTCAGGGCGAGCAGCGCTGCGCCTCCGAGTGCGCTCAGCGTGAGCGTCCGGCGGCGTCGGCTGACGGTTCGGGAAAGCGAACTCACAGACAGCCCTTCCTGTTCTCGATCGCGGTCCTGCCCGTCCGAGTGCTGGCGACGGTCAGGAGCCTGGGGTTTCTCCTGGAGTTTACCCCCTGCGCCCCGAACGTGCTGACACTTCGTCAGCCGTGTGTCCTGGTTTCCGGGGCATGCTGCCGCCCCAGGCTGGGGCTCGCAGCCCGGCACGACGAAGGCCCCGCAGCTCCCCTCGAGGGGAGCCGCGGGGCCTGGCGCCGATGCGCGGCGCGGATCAGCTGAAGGAGTCGCCGCAGGCGCAGGAGCCCTGCGCATTGGGGTTGTCGATGGAGAAGCCCTGCTTCTCGATGGTGTCCTCGAAGTCGATGGTGGAGCCCTCGAGGTAGGGCACCGACATCTTGTCGACGATGACCTCGACGCCGTCGAAGCCCTTGGCCGCGTCGCCGTCGAGGACGCGCTCGTCGAAGTAGAGCTGGTAGATCAAACCGGAGCAGCCGCCGGGCTGCACGGCCACGCGCAGGCGGAGGTCGGTGCGGCCCTCCTGCTCGAGCAGGGCGCTGACCTTCTGCGCGGCGGTCTCGGTCAGGGTGACCCCGTGCGTGGGCAGTCCCTCGGTGGTGACGGTGTCGGTGGTGACGGTCATGCGCTCTCTCCTCCTTGCTGTCCGCCCTCGAAGACGAGGAGCGGGACGTGGCAGCCTTGCTGCAACCTGGAACCAGTGTGGACCCGAGAACATTCCCGCGTCCATCCGCCGCGCGGCCGCGGCGCGCACGACGGCTCCGGCGCGCCGGGGCAGCGGCTCAGCTGCCCGACGAGGCCGCCCGAGCCGCGAGCCACAGCGCCTCGGCGAAGATCGCTCGGCGGTAGTCCTCCAGATGCAGGGACTCGTCGATCCCGTGGGCGCGCGTGTCCGGGTCCTCGATCCCCGTGACGAGGATCGCGGCCTCCGGGTACATGGCCTGCAGGTCGGCCGTGAACGGGATCGATCCGCCCATGCCCATCTCCACGCTGGGACGGCCCCAGGCCGCGCCCAGCGCCCAGAGCATCTCCTGGGCGGGAGGGGCCGAGGTGTCGGTGGCGAAGGCGGGACCGGTCTCCTCGATCTCGACCTCCACCCGGGCGCCGAAGGGAGCGTGCGACTCGAGGTGGCTCACCAGGGCCCGCGCGGCCTCCTTCGGATCCTGGCCAGGGGCGATGCGCAGCGAGATCTTGGCCCGGGCGCTCGGGGCGATCGTGTTCGAGGCGACATCCACGGCGGTCGCGTCGAAGCCGGTGATCGAGATCGCCGGCTGCGTCCACAGCCTCGAGGTCAGGCTCCCCCGCCCGGCCAGCCGGACGTCCGGCAGCACTCCGGCATCGGCGCGGAACTGCTGCTCGTCGTAGTGCAGCTGCTCGCCGCTCTCGGCTCCCTCGTGGCGCTGCAGGCCCTCGACGGCCACGGCGCCGTCGTCGTCGTGCAGCGTGGCGATCAGACGGGAGAGCAGCGTGGGCCCGTCCAGCACCGGCCCGCCGTAGCCGCCGGAATGGAGGGTGTGGTCCACGCCGCTGACCTCGACGATCGCGCCCACGACGCCCCGAAGGCTGGTGGTCAGCGTGGGGACCCCGACCTGCCAGTTGGCGGAGTCGGCGATGACGATCGCATCGGCGGCCAGGGCCGAGCTGTGGCGGGCCAGGAACTCGGCGAAGTGCGGGGAGCCCGCCTCCTCCTCCCCCTCGATGAACATGGTGATGCCCAGGCCGTGGTCCTCTCCGAGTATCCGGCGCAGCACGCGCACGGCGGCCACGTGGGCCAGCACGCCTGCCTTGTCATCGGCTGCGCCTCGGCCCCACAGGCGGCCGTCGCGCTGCTGGGCCTCGAACGGCGGGGTGGTCCAGGCGGAGAGCTCTCCTGGGGGCTGGACATCGTGGTGGGCGTAGAGCAGGACCGTCGGGCGCCCTTCTGCGGCTTCCCTCCGGGCCAGGATCGCCGGGTGGGACTCGGAGCCGTCGGCCGCGTGGATCTCGACCGAGTCGAAGCCCTCGGCCTCGATCAGCGCGGCGACGGCCTTCGCCGATCGCTCGAGGGGCTCCTGGTCGAACGAGTCCCAGGCGATGCCGGGGATCGCCACCAGCTCGGTGAGCTGATCGATCACAGTCTCGAACTCGTCGTCGACCGCCCGGCGGAAGGCCTCTCGGTCGATGCCGGCCACATGGGCGGGGGCCGTCAGGGGCGGTGTCTGCTCGCTGTCGCTCATGGACGCCGATCCTAGCGACGACAGCGCGCTGCGTCGCGGGCGGTCGTCTAGACTCGACGGGTGATCGGACGCAGAAGCAAGGAAGCACAGACCACCGACGAGCCCGTCGGCGGCTCCACGGCCGCCGCCCCGGAGGCCGAGCAGACGGAGCACGACGAGGCTCGGCACCGCGGTCCCAAGACCGAGGGCAAGGGCCGTCCCACGCCCTCGCGCCGTCAGCAGGAGGCCGCGCGCGTGCGCCCGCTGGTCCCGGAGGACCGCAAGGCCGCCAAGCAGGCCGACCGCGCCGCCCGGCGCGAGCAGCGCCTCACGGCCCAGCAGGGGATGGCCGCCGGCGACCGCCGCTACCTGCCCGCACGCGATCAGGGCGAGCAGAAGGCCTTCGTGCGCGATTTCGTGGACTCCCGCTGGAACGTCGCGGAGCTCCTCATGCCCATCGCGCTGATCGCCCTGGTCTTCCTGCTGATCCCCTCGGGGCTGCAGCAGATCGGCGTGGCCGTGTTCTACGCGCTGATCGCCATGGCAGTGCTCGACAGCATCCTGCTGGTCATCGGCGTGCGTCGCGGCCTGAACCGCAAGTTCGGCAGCCGCGAGTCCGGCACGAGCTTCTACGCGGTCACCCGCGCCATGAACCTGCGCTCGACCCGCATGCCCCGCCCCCAGGTCAAGCGGGGCCAGCGCCCCTCCTGAGTCTCCCTCCTCGCTCCGGCGCGGTGCGAGCAGCTGCGCCGAAGGCCCTCTCCCCGCGGGGAGAGGGCCTTCAGCCGCTCTTGAGGGCTCGTGCTCAGCCCCGGCGCGCGCGGCGGCCCGGACGGCGGCTCCCGCGACGCAGCCCGCGCACGATCCTGGCGGCATAGAACGGCCCCTCGTAGAGGAAGGCCGTGTAGCCCTGGACCAGATCGGCACCGGCCTCCAGCCGGCGCCGGGCGTCCTCGGCGGAGGCGACTCCCCCGGCGGCGATGATCGTGAGCCGGTCCCCCACGTGCGCGCGGACGATGCGCAGGACCTCCTCGGCCCGCGGGGCCAGCGGCGCGCCCGAGAGGCCTCCGGCGCCGATCTTCGCGACCGCCCCCGGATCGGTGCGCAGCCCCAGGCCATCGCGGGCGATCGTCGTGTTCGTGGTGGCGATCCCGTCCAGGCCCAGCTCCAGGGCCAGGTCGGCAACAGCGCGGACGTCGTCATCGGCCAGGTCCGGGGCGATCTTCACGAGCAGCGGGATGCGGCGCCCCGCAGCGGCCTCTGACTCCTCCCGCACGGCGGCGAGGATGGGCCGCAGCGACTCGACGGCCTGCAGCTCGCGCAGTCCCGGGGTGTTCGGCGAGGAGACGTTGACCATCATGTAGTCGGCCAGCGGAGCGAGCTGACGGGTCGAGGCGCGGTAGTCGGCCACGGCGTCCTCGAGCGCGACTGCCTTGGTCTTGCCGATGTTGACCCCGATGACCGGACGGGCCCGCCCGGACCAGTCGGCGTCGAGCTCGCGACGGGCCTGGGCCAGGCGAGGTGCGACGGCTACGGCGCCGTCGTTGTTGAAGCCCATCCGGTTGATGACGGCGCGGTCCTCGACCAGGCGGAACAGTCTCGGCTGCGGGTTGCCCGGCTGCGCCTGGGCGGTCACCGTGCCGATCTCCACGTGCCCGAAGCCCAGATCCGCCAGCGCGGGGATCCCCTGGGCGCCCTTGTCGAAGCCGGCAGCCAGTCCGAAGCGCGATGGGAAGCGCAGGCCCATGACCTCCACGGCCTGATCGCGACCGGGCGCGCACAGCCGGCGCAGCACCGCCGAGACGCCGAGGCTCCGAGACAGGCGGATGCCCAGGAAGCCGAGGTGATGGGCCCGCTCGGGATCCATCCCGGAGAACGCGAGGCGGAAGAACATAGGGTAGAGGCGCATGGCCGACATTCTCGCAGAATGCCGGCGCACTTCCCTCGCATCGCGCCCCAGGAGGCCCGCCATCGTGCACAGCGCCCAGGAGCAGGCCCTCGCCCCGGAGGGCGGGAGTGCGGAGAGGCCGTGGAGCGAGGATGTGCTGGGACCGGGGTTCCAGGCCCGACGGCTTCGGGTGACGGGGCGCGGGGTCCACGATCGCGCCACGCTGGTGCGCCACCTCCCCGGGCAGGACCCCGGCTGCGAGCAGGATCCCGACCGCGGTCCCACGGACGCCGAGGCGCAGCAGCGGGCAGCCGGCACGGTGATCTATGTCCACGGGTGGTCGGACTACTTCGCGAATCCCGAGCTCGCCCGCACGGTCTCGGCGGCCGGGTTCCGCTTCTACGCCGTGGACCTGCACGGCTACGGCCGCGCCCTGGACGACGACGTCCTGGCTCGTCCGGACGTCCCCGGCTACGCCGAGTCCATGCGCGAGTACCGCGAGGACCTGCAGCAGGCCGTGCGCACGATCGCCGAGGACGGCGCACCGGCCGAACCGGGGCGCATCGTGTGGATCGGGCACTCGACCGGAGGGCTGCTGCTCAGCCTTGCGGCCCTGCTGGCCCAGGAGCCTCCGGCGGGCCTCGCACTGGCCACGCCGTGGATCGCCTCGCATGCCCACGACCTCACGGGCCGGGCCCTGGTCGCCGTGCTGCGCAGGGTGCCGCGGCGCTGGCACGGCCGTCCGCTGCCGCTGCGGCTGACCAGCAGCTACTACCGCAGCCTCTCGGCCGACCACGAGGGTGAATGGGAGCTGGACCCGCGCTGGCGCCCGCAGACCTCGTTCCCGCTCACGGTCGGCTTCCTGCTGGCCGCGCACCAGGGGCATCTGCGGCTGCGTCAGCTGCACCGCGACGGATCCCGGGTGCAGGCCCCGGTGCTGCTGCAGACCGCCCGCGCCAGCCTGTTCCTGCCGTGGTGGACTCCGCTGGCCACCCGCCGCGACACGGTGCTGGACGTGCGGCAGGTGCGGCGCGGGATCGGGGTGCTGTCCCGCACGCCGCGGGTGATCTCCTACGACGGCGGCCTGCACGACATCCACCGCTCCGCCCCGCAGGTGCGCGAGCGGGCCTTCGCCGATCTCAGCGGGTGGCTGCGCGAGATCGCACAGCGCCTGCCCGGCGGCTGAGGACCGGCTCAGGCGCCGCCGGTCACCTTGTCCACGGCCCCGCCGTAGCGGCGGTCGCGACGGGCGAACTCCTCGACGGCGGCCCACAGCGTCCGACGATCGACGTCCGGCCACAGGACGTCCTGGAAGACGAGCTCGGCGTAGGCCGACTGCCACAGCATGAAGTTGGAGATCCGCTGCTCTCCGGAGGAGCGCAGGAACAGATCGACGTCCGGCAGATCCGGCTCGTCGAGGTAGGCCTGAAGGGTCTTCTCGTCGATCTTCCGAGGGTTGAGGCGGCCGTCGGCGGCATCGCGGGCCATGGCGGCTGCGGCATCGGCGATCTCGGCCCGTCCGCCGTAGTTCACGCACATGGTCAGCGTGGCCACATCGTGATCGCGGGTCTCCCGCTCGGCGGTCTCGAGCCGGTCGATCACCGAGCGCCACAGGCGAGGCCGGCGCCCCGCCCAGCGGATGCGCACGCCCCACTCGTGGAACGTGTCGAGCTGGCGCTGCATGACCTCGGCCGTGAAGTTCATGATGAAGGCGACCTCGCTGGGCGAGCGCTTCCAGTTCTCGGTCGAGAACGCGTAGGCCGAGACATAGGGGATGCCCATCTCGATGGCACCGGCGACCACGTCCACCAGGGCGCGCTCGCCGGCGCGGTGGCCCTCGTTGCGCGGCAGGCCGCGCTCATTGGCCCAGCGCCCGTTGCCGTCCATCACCACGGCCACATGCCGCGGCACGAACTGGGCCGGGATCGGCGGAGCCACGGCACCGGAAGGGTGGGCCGGGGGCGGTGCGAAGCGCCTCACAGGGGTCCTCTCGACGGGGATCAGTCGCGCTCGACGAGCTGCAGCGACTTCACGGCGTGCTCCAGATGGAACTGGACGTAGGCGCCGATGATACCGGCGGCCGCCCGGGCGGTGCGGGGCTCGACCGCATCCACCCGGGGCCAGTCGCCGTCCAGCAGCGCCTGCAGGTGGGCGACCACCCGCACGTCCGGGGACAGCGAGCCGGGCGGACGGCAGCGATCGCAGACCATCCCGCCCAGCTGGGCGACGAACGACCGATGCGGGCCCGGATCGCCGCACTGGGCGCAGACCGTGAACGACGGCGCCCACCCGGCCGCTGACATGGCCCGCAGCAGGTAGGAGTCCAGCAGCTGATCCGGGGCGTGCAACCCCCGGGCCATCGCCGACAGCGCCCCGATCAGCAGGTCGTACTGCGGTCGGGTCTGCTGGCCGTCGTCGGTCGAGAGCTGCTCGGCGGCCTCGACCATGGCAGCCGCCGCGGTGAACCGGGAGTAGTCCGAGGCGATGGCCGTGGACCAGGTCTTGCGTGCCACCGCCTGGGAGACGATGTCCAGGCTGCGGCCGTGCACGAGCTGCAGGTCCGAGAGGGTGAAGGGCTCGAGCCGGGAGCCGAACTTGGAGCTCGTGCGCCGCACGCCCTTGGCCACGGCCCGGACCTGACCGTGCTCCCGCGTCAGCAGGACCACGATCCGGTCGGCCTCCCCCAGCGGGTAGGTCCGCAGCACGACCCCGGTGTCCCGGTAGGACGCCGAGGCGAACGACGAGCCCCGGGCCATCTCGGCCTCAAGCCTCCTGGGACGCCGCGCGGGCCGCCCGGTTGACCGCCGAGACGACGGCCTTCAGCGACGAGCGCGTGGTCGAGGAGTCGATGCCCGCACCCCACAGGACCTTCTCCCCCACCGCGAGCTCGACGAACGAGGCGGCGTGGGCGTCCGAGGCGGCCGAGAGCGTGTGCTCGGAGTAGTCGAGCAGCCGCAGGTCGACTCCCTCTGCGCGCAGGATCTGGATGAGGGCGTCGATGGGGCCGTTGCCGCTGGCGGAGCGCTGGCGCGCGGCGCCGTCGATCTCCAGGCCGAGGTCCAGGCGAGTGTCGCCGTCGTCCTCGGAGTGCGTGCTGATCGAGGTGAGGCGGTAGCGGCCCCAGCGGTTGCCCTCGTGATCGGCAGGCAGGTACTCGTCCTGGAAGATCTCCCAGATCTGCTCGCCGCTGATCTCGCTTCCGCTGTCCTCCGTGTGGCGCTGGACCACGCCGGAGAACTCGATCTGCGCACGGCGCGGGAGGGTGAGCCCGCGCTCGGTCTTCAGGAGGTAGGCCACGCCGCCCTTGCCGGACTGCGAGTTCACGCGGATCACGGCCTCGTAGGAACGGCCCAGGTCCTTGGGATCGATCGGCAGGTACGGCACGGCCCACTCGAGCTCCTCGACCGAGACGCCCTGGCGCTGGGCATCGGCCTGCATGGCGTCGAAGCCCTTGTTGATCGCGTCCTGGTGCGAGCCGGAGAAGGCCGTGAAGACCAGGTCGCCGCCGTACGGGGAGCGCTCGGGGACCGGAAGCTGGTTCGCGGTCTCCACGGTGGAGCGGATGTGGGCGATGTCCGAGAAGTCGATCATGGGATCCACGCCCTGGGTGAGCATGTTCAGCCCCAGGGTCACCAGATCCACATTGCCCGTGCGCTCGCCGTTGCCGAAGAGGCACCCCTCGATGCGATCCGCCCCGGCCAGGTAGCCCAGCTCGGCGGCGGCCACGCCGGTGCCGCGATCGTTGTGCGGGTGCAGCGACAGGATCGTGGAATCGCGATGGTACAGGTTGCGCGTCATCCACTCGATCGAATCGGCGTAGACATTGGGGGTCGCCATCTCGACGGTGGCCGGCAGGTTGAGGATCATCTCGCGGTCGCCGCCGATCTCGAAGGTCTCGGCGACCTCGTTGGAGATCCGCGCCGCGAACTCGAGCTCGGTGCCGGTGAACGACTCGGGCGAGTACTCGTAGACGATCCTGGTGTCGGTCGTGGCCGCGAGCTGCTCCTCGTACTTCATGCACAGGCGCGCACCCGTCAGGGCGATGTCGACGATCCCGTCCTCATCCGAGCGGAACACCACCCGGCGCTGGAGGACCGACGTCGAGTTGTAGAGGTGCACGATCGCCTGCGGGGCGCCGGCGATGGCCTCGAACGTGCGCTGGATCAGGTGCTCGCGCGACTGGGTCAGGACCTGGATCGAGACGTCCTCGGGAATGCGGTCCTCGTCGATGAGGCGGCGCACGAAGTCGAAGTCGACCTGCGAGGCGGACGGGAAGCCGACCTCGATCTCCTTGTAGCCCATCTTCACGAGCAGCTCGAACATCATCAGCTTGCGCTGGGAGTCCATGGGATCGATCAGGGCCTGGTTGCCGTCGCGCAGGTCGACGGCGCACCAGCGCGGGGCCTGGGTGATCGTGCGGTCCGGCCAGGTGCGATCCGGCAGCGAGAACGGGATCTGCTCGTGGAAAGGACGGTACTTGTGCGTGGGCATTCCCGAGGGCTGCTGGCGATTCTGCATGAGTGGAACCTGTCTCTCTCGCCGCGCGGGAGCGCCGGGCGGCAGGGGTGCGGAGCGGATCGGGCCGGGCATGGCAGACGCCGCAGCGGGATCCGGCCCTTTCCTGGCGATCTCGACGTCCGAGCGACCGTGAGGTCGGGGACGGGATCCGGCCAGGATCAGGACCCGCTGCGGCAGATCAGCAGTAGCTTCGCGGCCGTGCACATGCTCCTGACCGTATCACCACGCGAGAGCCGCCCGCGCACCGCCTGAGGCCTCACTGCTGGCAGGTGAACTGCTCCGCAGTCTGGCCGCTGTACTCGTCCGGGACCTCGGCATCGACGTCCATGGTCTCCCCCTGGGCGAAGTCCTCGCCGACCGTCAGCGAGAGGCCGCTGAGCAGGTCGTCGCCGGGGGCGATCTGCGATTCGGGGATGCCGAGCTCGTCGGCGACCTGCTCCGCGGCGCCCTGCCAACCCATGGCGTAGTGCAGCTGGGTGCCCGGCAGGTCCTCCTCGGACTGCTCGCCGAGCTCGGCGAGGTCGTAGCCGGCCTCGCCGAGCCGGTCGACGAGCTCCTGGTCCCGATCCTCGGCGCCCGAGGCGTTGTTCACCGTCACGGGCACCGTGTCGGGGCTGAAGGCCGCGCCCGTGGGCTCGGCGGCCGCATTCCCGGTGGGTGCGGCGGTGGCTGTGGCACTGGCGCCGGCCGAGGCCGACGGGGATGCGGAGGCCTCCGGCTCACCGTCCTCGGTCAGGGAGCCGTCCTGGCGCAGGACCTGGAAGAGCTCCTCGGCCGGCTTCTCGTCGAGCTGCAGGCGGTTGGGGTCCTGGGGGTAGACCTCGGAGGGCACCGAGACGAACACCACCCGCGAGAGATCCACGTCCGCCAGCTCCCCGGCCAGCCCCACGATGCGGGTCACATTGCCGAGCTGCTCGTCCACGTGGAGGTTCTGCGTCATGACATCGGCGATGTCGTAGAGGGCAGGGATGTTGCTCAGCGTGCCCTCGGCCTTGAGCTTGCGCGCCAGCGAGGACATGAACTGCTGCTGCGAGCGGATGCGGGACTCGTCGCCGCCGTCGCCGAAGGCCGCCCGGGAGCGCAGGAAGGCCAGGGCCTGCTCGCCCTCGACCGTGGAGGTGCCTGCCGGCAGCTCGAGCCCGGATTTGGGGTCTTCGACCTCGTGGTTCACGCAGACCTCCACGCCGCCCACGCTGCGCGACAGCTCGGTCACGGCGTCGAAGTCGGCGAGCATGAAGTGATCGATGCTCAGGCCGGTGAGCTCATTGATCGCTGCCACCGTACAGCCGGGGCCGCCGTTCTCCCCCGCCGAGTTGAGCATGGCGGCATCCTGCGCAGGGTAGGTCTTTCCGCTCTCCGGGTCCGTGCACTCGGGGATCTCCACCATCAGATCGCGGGGGAAGGACACAACCGTGACGTCCTCGCGGTCCTCCGAGATGTGGGCCAGCATCATGACGTCCGTCTTGCCGCCGCCGTTGCCCTCCTCGACCTCCCCGTAGCGGGAGTTCCCCTCACCGGCGCGGGTGTCCGAGCCGAGGATGAGGATGTCGGTGGCCCCGGAGTCCTCCGCTTCTTCCTGCCCCAGGTTCAGCGGGCTGGTGACCAGGTTCTGCTGCAGCTTGAAGATGCTCAGCCCGCCGATGCCCACCACGACGGCCAGAAGCATGGCCGCGATGATCAGTCCCCAGCGCCGCCCCTCCGGCGGCGCGGACGCGGCACTCCAGTGACGACCGAGCTGCTCCGGCTCGGTGGTGCGCTCGTCGGCTGCTGCGTCATCTCGGGGGTGTGTGCTCACGTGCTCTGTTCCGGTCGATCTGGGGGGGGGGTGGCCTCGGGGCTTTTAGAAGCCGAGCCGTGACATCTGCCGCGGGTCGCGCTGCCATTCCTTGGCCACCTTCACGTGCAGGCTGAGGTAGACCCGGGTGCCGAGCAGCCGCTCGATCGAAGCACGGGACGTGGCGCCGATCTCGCGGAGGCGGGCCCCTTGCTTGCCGATCACGATGGCCTTCTGCGACGGGCGCTCCACATACAGCGAGACGTGCACGTCCAGCATGGGATCGTCCTCGGGCCGGTCCTCGCGCGGGATCATGTCGTCGCACACGGCAGCCAGGGAGTGCGGCAGCTCGTCGCGCACGCCCTCCAGGGCCGCCTCGCGCACGAGCTCGGCCACGAGCGTCATCTCCGGCTCGTCCGTGAGGTCGCCGTCCGGGTACAGGGGCGGGGAGATCGGCATATGCGAGATCAGCAGCTCGGCCAGCTCCTCGAGCTTGAAGCTGTCGACCGCCGAGACGGGGATGACATCGGCGAATCCGATGTCCTCGGGCACCGGAGTCGGCGTGTAGTCGCGCCCGCGCTTCCTGGCCCTGATGGCCTGACGGCGCTGGAACTCCACGTGCTCCGCGGTGAGCACCTCGCGACCCATGGCCTCCACGGCCATGAGCTGCTCGGCGAGCTCCCCGCGATCGACCTTGTCCGCCTTGGTGATGATCGCCACGATCGGCTTGCGCCCAGCACTGGCAAGCTGCTGGGCGATGAAGCGGTCGCCGGGGCCGATCTTCTCGTCCGCCGGGATGCAGATGCCCAGGACGTCGACCTCGCTGAGGGTCTCGCTCACGAGCTCGTTGAGCCGCTCCCCCAGCAGCGTGCGCGGGCGGTGGACCCCCGGCGTGTCGACGAGCACGAGCTGGCCGCTGTCCCGGTGCACGATCCCGCGGATGGTGTGGCGCGTGGTCTGCGGGCGGTTGGACGTGATCGCGATCTTCTCGCCGACCAGCGCATTGGTCAGCGTGGACTTGCCGACGTTGGGCCGTCCCACGAAGACGGCGAAGCCCGCGCGCGTCTGTGCGGGGTCATCCCACTGCGCGGGGCCGCCGGTCCGGGTTGTCTCGCTCATCTTCAGGTGCTGCTCTCAGGTGTCGTGGTGAGGACGGGATGGCCGCTGCGTTGCGCTCGGCGGCGGTTCAGCGGATGGTCTCGGCGGGGGCCTGCCGGCCCAGGAAGCCGCTGAGCAGCTGTCGCTGCAGGGCGAACATGGTCGTGCGCTCGTCGTCCTCGGCATGGTCGTGGCCGAGCAGGTGCAGGATGCCGTGCACGGTCAGCAGGGCGAACTCGTCCTCGGTGCTGTGCCCGGCCTCGGCGGCCTGCCTGGCGGCCACCGGCGGGCACAGCACGATGTCCCCGAGCACGCCCTCGGTCGGCTCCTGGGCGGTGCCGGCGCGCAGCTCGTCCATGGGGAAGGACAGGACGTCGGTGGGCCCGGGAAGATCCATCCACTGCACGTGCAGCTCGGACATCTCGTCCTCGTCGACCACGGCGATCGACAGCTCGACGGACTTCGACAGGTGCAGCTCGCGGAAGCAGTGCTCGATCAGCTCCCGCTGCCGCGCCGGGACGTACGCCTCCCAGCTGGCGCGATCGGCGGCCGTGGCGTCCTCCGGCAGCGGGCGGATGTCGAACTCGACGCTCATGCGTCCTCCCCCTGCCGCTCCTGTGCGTCCTGCGACGTCCCGCGCTGGGCTGCGGCCTCACGACGGGCGTCCTTGCGCTCGCGGCGCTCCTGGCGCCGGCGGTTGGTCACGCCGAAGACCTCGTAGGCATCGACGATCCGCCCCACCAGCTCGTGGCGCACGACATCGTCGCTGGTCAGCTCCGGGAAGGCGATGTCCTCGACGCCGTGGAGGATGTGCTCGACCTGGCGCAGGCCCGAGGATGTGCCGCCGGGCAGGTCCACCTGGGTGATGTCGCCGGTGACCACGATCTTGGAGCCGAAGCCCAGGCGCGTGAGGAACATCTTCATCTGCTCGGGCGTGGTGTTCTGGGCCTCGTCGAGGATGATGAAGGAGTCGTTGAGCGTGCGCCCGCGCATGTAGGCCAGCGGGGCCACCTCGATGGTCCCGGCCTCCATGAGCTTGGGAATCGCGTCCGGGTCGAGCATCTCGTGCAGGGCATCGAAGAGCGGCCGCAGGTAGGGGTCGATCTTCTCGTTGAGGGAGCCGGGCAGGAAGCCCAGCCGCTCGCCGGCCTCGACCGCGGGACGCGTGAGGATCAGCCGCGAGACCTCCTTGCGCTGCAGTGCCTGCACCGCCTTGGCCATGGCCAGGTACGTCTTGCCCGTGCCGGCCGGGCCGATGCCGAAGGTCACGGTGTGGTCGTCGATGGCGTCCACGTAGAGCTTCTGGTTGATCGTCTTGGGGCGGATGGTGCGCCCGCGCGAGCTGAGGATGTCCTGGTTCAGAGCGCTCGAGGGCCGTGCCGCCGCATCCCTGCCCAGGATGCCCATCAGCTGCGCGATCACCTGCGGGGTGACGAGCGTCCCCTGGGAGGCCAGGGCTCGGATCTCCTCGAGCAGCGCGACGACGACGGCGACGTCCTCCGCGCGGCCGTCGACCGAGACGGTGAGGTCGTGGGCGCGCAGATGGGTGCCCGGACGGGCCAGCTCGATCTGGGTCAGCGCGGAATCGGCCTGGCCGATGCTGCGCACCATGGTCTCGCGGTCGTGGAAGACGACGGTGCGCCGCACGCGCTCCTGCTCCGGGGACGCGTCCTGCGCGGGTGCCCCGACGGGACGCTGCGGGTCCGCTTCGGTGTCCGAGAGGGTGCTGTGATCCATGGTGAGGGCCGTGTGGCCGCTGCCGCCTTCCGTTGCGCTGCGCGTGGTCTGCTCCGCACGGGAGGCTGCAGCTGGTGCAGGCCGAGGTGCGGTTCGAGGGCCCATGCTATCGCGCCGGTGCGACGCGCCGGCGGGCGGCTGTGCCGCCGTGGATGCTCACCAGCGCCCGAGAGCGCAGGACAGCACGGCCACGGCAGCGGCCCCTGCCGTGGAGGAGCGCAGGACCTCCGGGCCCAGCAGCATCGGCTGAGCCCCGGCCTGCACGAAGCGCTCGAGCTCCGCATCCGAGACGCCGCCCTCCGGGCCCACGATCAGCCCGATCCCCTCCAGGTCCTCGTGGGACGCCAGCTCCGGAAGCAGCTCGGTGAGACGCTGCTGCGCGCTCTCGTGCAGGACCAGCCAGCGGGTGCCCGGCGCCTCCTCGATGAGCCGGGCCAGCGAGGAGCTCGTGACCGGCTCGCGCAGCTGCGGCCAGCGAGCCCGTCGGGACTGCTTGGCCGCCGAAGTCAGGGCGGACTCCCACTTGGCCAGCTGCTTGGCCTGGCGCTCGGGGCGCAGCTTGGCGATCGAGCGCTCGGCCTGCCACGGGATCACGGCCTCGACGCCGAGCTCGGTGCAGGACTCGACGGCCTGCAGATCACGGTCGCCCTTGGCCAGGGCCTGCACGAGGACCAGCTCGGGGCTGCGCGCCGGCTCCTGCACGGAGTCCTGGACGCGCAGCTCGATCCGGTCGCCAGCGGCGCTCACGACGCTGCCGGTGACCCGCAGCCCGCGGCCGTCGACGAGCTCGAGCCGCTCGCCGGTGCTCAGGCGCCGCACGGTGGCGGCGTGGCGGGCCTCAGGGCCGCTGAGCACGATCTGCTCCCCCGTGCCGGCGCCGAGCAGCTCGGTCTTGGCGAGGAAGACGGGCAGCGTGGTCATGTCCGGCGCCTCACTGATCCGCGAAGCGGTCGCGCAGCCGCGAGAAGAACCCGCCGCCGCCCCCGCGCTCCTGCGTGCGGCTCACGGCGGTTCCGGTGTGCTGCTCCTCGCCGCGCAGGGAGGCCAGCCGGGTGAGCAGCTCGCGCTGCTCGCCGGTGAGGTCCTCGGGGGTCTCGACCTCCAGGTGCACCACCAGATCGCCGCGCTCCCCGCTCTGGCTGCGCAGGCGGGTGGAGCCCAGGCCCTCGACCCGGCGGGTCTGACCCGACTGGGTGCCTGCGGGAATCGAGATCTCCTGGGGGCCGTCGAAGGTGTCGAGCTTGAGGGTGGTGCCCAGCGCGGCCGAGGTCATGGGGATCCGCACGGTGACGTGCAGGTCGTCGCCGTCGCGGGTGAACGTGGGGTCCTGGGTGACCTTGGTCTCCACGTACAGGTCGCCGCTGGGGCCGCCGGCCACGCCGGCCTCGCCCTGCCCCGACAGGCGGATGCGCACTCCGCTGCGCACGCCGGCGGGGATCTTGACGTTCAGCGGGCGCTTGTCGCGCACGCGCCCGTGGCCGTAGCACTCCTGGCACGGGGACTTGATGACATCGCCGTAGCCGCGGCAGGTGGGGCACTCGGCCACGGTCATCACGGTGCCCAGGGGCGAGCGGATGGGCTGGCGGACCTGGCCCTGGCCGCCGCAGTCGGTGCACTGCTCAGGGTGGGTGCCCGGCTGGCAGCAGGTGCCCTGGCACTCGGGGCACACGACCGCGGTGTCCACCGTGATCCGCTTCTGGGTGCCGAAGACGGCCTCCTGCAGGGAGACGTCCACGGTGATCAGAGCGTCCTGGCCCTGGCGCGTGCGGGACTTGGGGCCCTGGGCTCCGCCGCCCTGGAAGAAGGCGTCGAAGATGTCGCCGAAGCCCCCGAACCCGCCGCCGCCGCCGAAGCCGCCGCCGCCGAAGCCGGACTCGCCGTTCTCATTGCCGGTGGCGTCGTAGATGCGCCGCTTCTCCGGGTCGGAGAGGACGTCGTTGGCGTGGGAGACGCGCTTGAACTCATCGGCGGCATCCGGCGACGGGTTGACGTCCGGGTGCAGCTGACGGGCCTTCTTGCGGTAGGCGCGCTTGATCTCCTCGGCGGAGGCGTCCCGGGACACGCCCAGGGTCTCGTAGTGATCGCTCACAGGTCGTTCCGTCCTCGTCATCTCTGGGATTCGTGGTCTGCGCGCCCCTCGCCGGGCGCATGGCCGGGCTCGAGGAGAGCGCGAGTCTGTTCGGTGCGGCTCAGCTGGGCAGCGAGCGCGAGAGGTAGCTGGCCACGGCGCGCACCGCCGCCATGGTCTGCGGGTAGTCCATGCGGGTGGGACCCAGCACTCCGAGCTTGGCCCTGCGCTGCGGACCGTATCCGGTGGCGACGACAGCGGTCTCGACCAGCGGGTCCGACGAGTCCTCCGCGCCGATGCGCACGGCCACCCCGCGCTCGTCCTGCTCCATCTCCGAGAGCAGCTGCAGGAGGGTGACCTGCTCTTCGAGCGCCTCCAGCACGGGGCCGATGCTGCGGCGGAAGTCGTCGGTGGACTGGGCCAGGTTCGCGGTGCCTGCCAGCAGCATGCGCTGCCCGGACGCGCTGTCCAGCACGGCGGCCACGGCCGCGGCCGCCGCCTCCAGCAGGGGCTGCTCGGCCGGGGGCGCCTGCTGGGCCGCGGCCATCACGGCCGCACCGGCTCCGGCCAGTGGATGCCCGACGACCGCGCCCAGCAGCCTCGCCCGGGCATCCAGGACGACGGACTCGGCCACCGGCTCGGGCATGCGCAGCATCCGCTGGGAGACCCGGCCGTCGGTGGGGATCACGACCAGCAGGACCTGGTGCTCGTCCATGCGCACCAGCTCCAGGTGCCGCAGCGCGGCCGAGCTCACCGACGGGTACTGCACGACCGCCACCTGGTGGGTGAGCTTCGAGAGCAGGCGCACCGTGCGCTCCATGACGTCGTCGATGCCGTCGGCGCCCTCGAGCAGGGTCTGGATCGCGCGGCGCCGGGCCGGGGTCAGCGGCTGGACCGCCGCGATCCGGTCGACGAACTCGCGATACCCCTTGGCCGTGGGGATCCGACCCGAGGAGGTGTGGGGGGCCATGATCAGGCCCTCCTCCTCCAGCACGCCCATGTCGTTGCGCACGGTCGCCGAGGACACGCCGAGGGCGTGGCGCTCGACGAGGGCCTGGGAGCCCACCGGCTCCCGGGAGTGGACATAGTCCTCCACGATGGCCTGCAGGACCTGCAGCCGCCGGGGGTGATCCATGTTCCGCTCCTTCCTGCGCTGTGCGTGCTCGCTCGGAGGACCATTCTGGCACTCGGGGGCGCACACTGCTAAGCCAGTGTAGGCGGGCTCACGCCTCCGCGCTCGCACCGGGGCATTGGTACGCTCGCCGCTGATCCGCCCGGAGGCGCCCCCTCCGGCGCGCCGCACCACCACGTCCGTCGATCTGGAGGCCGCCATGCCCCCTTCGTCCTGGGGACCGCGCTCCCTCAGCGACCTGTCCGCCTCGAACCGCCCGCCCGAGCCGCGTCAGCTGCCGGTGGCCCGCGGCATGGTCCTCGAGGAGTTCGAGACCGGCTGGGTCGGGGCCGTGGTGCGTCTGGAGACGATCGGCGGCATGCGCGTGCTCAGCCTCGAGGACCGTCGGGGCAGGATCCGCAGCTTCCCCCTGGGGCCCGGCTTCCTCTTCGAGGGCGAGCCCGTGATCGCTGCCGAGCCTCAGCGCCGCAGCGTACCCAAGGCTCCCGCGCGCACCCGCTCCGGGTCGGTCGAGGTGGAGGGCTTCCGCGCCCGCACGGCCCAGGCCTCCCGCATCTGGGTCGAGGGCAAGCACGACGCCGAGCTGGTCGCGAAGGTCTGGGGCCACGACCTGGCGGTCGAGGGCATCGTGGTCGAGCCGCTGCACGGCGTGGACGATCTGGCCGCGGCCGTCGCGGAGTTCTCCCCCGGGCCGTCGCGGCGCCTGGGCATCCTGGTCGATCACCTGGTCGCAGGCTCCAAGGAGTCCCGGATCGCCGAGGAGGCCATGCGGGTGCCGTCCGCCCCCGGCAACGTGGCGGTGCTGGGCCACCCGTACATCGACATCTGGCAGGCCGTGAAGCCCAGCGCCATGGGCATCCGCGCCTGGCCCGAGGTGCCGCGCGGGATCGATTGGAAGACCGGGATCTGCCGCGGACTGGGCTGGCCGCACGAGACCCCCGAGGACATCGGACGGGCCTGGAGCTCGATCCTCTCCCGCGTGAACACCTACGCCGATCTGGAGCCGGCGCTGCTCGGGCGCGTCGAGGAGCTCATCGACTTCGTCACGGTCCCCGGCAGCGCCTGAGCAACCCGTCACACGGGGCCTCCCACGAAGCCCTCGGAGGCCGTCAGCGGCTAGACTGTGCAGGACCCGAGCGCCTCCCCGACCCCAGGGGACCTGCGGCGCCCGCTCGACCGGCCCTGCCGGTCACACGACCTCGAAGGTGGACAGTGGCCGTCTCCAGCAGCAGCCCCCAGCGACTCAGCGACTCCGGTGCCGAGCCGGCCGACCCCGGCTCCGACGACCAGGCGGCCCTCGCGCCGAACGAGTACGAGGGGCTCAGCGCCCAGCCCGGTCCGGTCTCCGTCTCGGACGATCAGCAGCTGGCCACGCTGACGCACATGCTCGGAGTGGTCGGATGCGTGCCCAGCATGATCATCCACCGCTGGGCCAGGGGCCGCGCCCGCTTCACCGAGCAGGAGTCCCTGGAGGCCGCCAACTTCACGCTGCTGCCCACCCTCGTGGTGATCGCCGGCGCGCTGCTGGCCTTCATCCCGTGGGTCGGCTGGATCTTCGCCATCCTGGCCGCCGCAGCCTGGCTGATCCTCGCCATCTCTTCGGTCGCCGCAGCCGTCTCCGCCAACTCCGGGCGTCCGTACCGCTACCGCCTCAACTGGTACCTCTACGACGCCCTGGCCAGCCGACGCCAGGAGCGCCGCCGGGAGCGCGAGACCTCCGGTCCGGTCACAGCCCAGGGCCAGGTCGTCACCCCCAGCGGCCGCACCGCTGATGCCCCCGAGCCGGGTGCCGGCGCGCAGAACTGACCCGGACGCCCCACGGCACGCGCAGAGGGCCCCGCTTCGGCGGGGCCTTCTGCATGTCAGCCGCAGGTCTGCCCGGCTGTGGACCGGCCGTTCCGACGGGTCCGAGAGCCCTGCGGCTCAGTCGACGAGCAGCCGCCGCACCACGGCGTCCCCGAGCAGGCGGCCGCGCAGCGTGAGCACGAGCCGGCCCTGCAGCGCGCTGCGGCCGTCGATCAGCTCCTCGGCCACCAGCCCCGCGATCTGCTCGCGCCCCTCCGGACGCAGCGCCGTGAGCGGCATGCCGTCTGCGATGCGGGATTCGAGCATCACGCGCTCCATGTACCGGGTGTCGTCGTCGAGCTGCTCGCGGCCCACGGCGGGAGAGAGGCCCCTGCGCACCGTCTGCGCGTACGGCATGGGGTGCTTGCGGTTCCACCAGCGCACGCCGCCCACGTGGCTATGGGCGCCGGGGCCGACGCCCCACCAGTCCTGGTTGTGCCAGTAGGCGAGGTTGTGCGCCGAGCGGTTCTCCAGCGCGCTGCGCCCGCCCGCGGCCCGGGACCAGTTGGAGATCTCGTACCACTCGAAGCCTGCCTCGGAGAGCATCTGCTCGGCGATCCCGTACTTCTCGGCCTGGTCGTCCGGGTCCACCGGGTCCACGTCGCCGCGGCGCATCTGCGCCGCCATGCGCGTGCCGTCCTCCACGATCAGGGAGTAGGCGGAGAGGTGGTCCGGCTCCAGGGAGATGGCCTGGCGCAGCGACTCCCTCCAGTCCTCGAGCGACTCCCCCGGCGTGCCGTAGATCAGATCCGTGCTCACGGACAGCCCGGCCTCCTTGGCCAACTGCACGACCCTCGGCACGTTCGCGGGATCGTGGGTGCGCTCCAGGGTGCGCAGGACGTGCGGCACTGCGGACTGGACGCCGAAGGACACACGGGTGAATCCTCCGTCGGCCAGCGTCTGCAGGTCCTCCCGGGTCACCGAGTCGGGATTGGCCTCGGTGGTGACCTCCGCGCCCTCCAGCAGACCGAAGCTCCCGCGGGCGCTGTCCAGGATCTCCACGAGCGCCGAGGAGGCCAGCCGGGTGGGCGTGCCCCCGCCGAAGAAGACGGTGTGCAGTCCACGGCGCGCCGCCCCGGAGCGCTCGAGCGCCTCGCGGGCGAACTCGATCTCGCGCACGGCCTCGAGGTGGTAGGCCGCCTGCGAGACGTCGGGGCCCAGCTCCAGGGCGGTGTACGTGTTGAAGTCGCAGTAGCCGCAGCGCACGGAGCAGAACGGCACGTGCACGTACAGGCTCAGGGTCCGCTCGTCGCTTCCGTGAGCGGCGGTCTCCGGGAGCAGCCCGTCCTCCGGGGGGGTCTCGCCATCGGGCAGAGAGGGCATCTTCATCCTTCGAGTTCTACTTCAGGTTTGGAATATTTGCGCGGACTTCACGTTCGATGTGAACTCCAGGGCGGAGCTCCCGTGCAGGTCAGAGCGTGATCGCCAGGCCGGTGATGTCGTCGTGCACAGTCATCCGGGGCGCGCGCACGCGGCGGGGATCCGCTCGCTCGAGCCCACGCAGGCGCTGGGCGAGGGAGCCGGCCGATCCGCTGTGCAGCGCCTCGAAGAGCCCGCGCCGACCGGTGATCGCGAAGGGATCGACCACGCGCTCCAGACCGTCGGTGAGCAGACACACGCGCCGCTGCTCGGCCCCGGGGATCAGCTCCACGCGGGCATGCTGCGCGGCCTGCGGCGAACCGCCGAGGATCCACAGCCCGTCCTCGGTGCTGCGTGTGCGCCGGTCCCGCACCTGCGCCTCGAGAAGCTCGGCGTAGGCGGCCTCAGCGCTGCGGCCCTGTGCTCGCAGCTCGTGCCAGCGGCGCAGCACTCGGGCGTCGCCGCCGGCGAACTGCGGATCGACGACCTCCAGGATCTGCCCAGCGTCCTCGAGCCACAGCGGCGAGTCCCCCAGCACGAAGCACTCGAGGCCCTGGGCGGTGCGCCGGATCAGCGACAGCGTGGCCGTGGGGATCTCGGCCCCGGGCCAGCCGATCTCGATGCTGCGCTGGGCCTCGGAGCGGGCGGCCTCGACGATCTGGTGCAGGGGCTGGCTGCGCGCTCGAGCTCCGGCGTCGGCGAGGATCGCGCGCAGGGCTGCGGAGAGCCTCCAGGCGAAGCGGGCGACCTGCTCGTCGGCGCTGCGGGGGTCCTGGGCGCCCAGCGCTGTGGCCCCGTCGAGCACCCAGGCCGCCTGGAGCCGTCCGCTGGCATCGCAGGCCGTTCCCCAGGCGTCCTGCGTGCGCCGCTTCGCCGAGACGGCCACCACGGCCGGGCCGCAGCTCACGACTACTTCTTCTTCTCCGGCTCGTCCGCCGACAGCGCTGCCACGAAGGCCTCCTGGGGGACCTCCACGCGACCGACCATCTTCATGCGCTTCTTGCCCTCCTTCTGCTTCTCGAGCAGCTTGCGCTTGCGGGTGATGTCGCCGCCGTAGCACTTGGAGAGCACGTCCTTGCGGATGGCCCGGATGTTCTCTCGTGCGATGATCCGCGAGCCGATCGCCGCCTGGACGGGGACCTCGAACTGCTGGCGCGGGATGAGCTCGCGCAGCTTGTTCGCCATGGTGGTGCCGTAGGAGTAGGCCTTGTCCTTGTGCGTGATCGCGGAGAAGGCGTCCACGCGTTCCCCCTGCAGCAGGAGATCGACCTTCACGAGCTCGGAGACCTCGTCGCCGTCGGCCTTCCAGTCCAAGGAGGCGTAGCCGCGGGTCTTGGACTTCAGCTGGTCGAAGAAGCCCACCACGATCTCGGCCAGCGGCAGGCGGTAGCGCAGCTCCACGCGGTCCTCGGAGAGGTAGTCCATGCCGCCCATCTGGCCGCGCTTGGACTGGGCGAGCTCCATGATGGTGCCCACGAACTCCGCTGGCGCCAGGATCGTGGCCGCGACCATCGGCTCGCGGATCTCCTTGATCTTGCCCTCGGGGAACTCGGACGGGTTGGTGACCAGCAGCTCGGTGCCGTCCTCGGTCGTGACGTCGTAGGACACCGACGGCGCCGTGGCGATCAGATCCAGGTTGTACTCGCGCTCGAGGCGCTCGCGCGTGATCTCCAGGTGCAGCAGGCCCAGGAAGCCGCAGCGGAAGCCGAAGCCCAGCGCCGTGGAGGTCTCGGGCTCCCAGACCAGGGCGGCGTCGTTGAGCTGCAGCTTCTCCAGGGCGTCGCGCAGCACCGGGTAGTCGGAGCCGTCGATCGGGAACAGCCCGGAGAAGACCATGGGCTTGGGGTCCTCGTAGCCGCCGAGCTCCTGCTCAGCGCCCTTGACGGCGGTGGTGACGGTATCGCCCACACGGGACTGGCGGACGTCCTTCACGCCGGTGATGAGGTAGCCGGTCTCCCCCGCGGCCAGGCCGTCGGTGGGCTTGGGCTCCGGCGACATCACGCCGATCTCGAGCAGCTCGTGCTGGGCCCCGGTGGACATCATCTCGATGCGCTCGCGCGGTTTGAGGCTGCCGTCGAAGAGCCGCACGTAGGTGACCACACCGCGGTAGGTGTCGAACACGGAGTCGAAGATCATGGCGCGGGCGGGAGCCTCGGGATCGCCCGACGGCGCCGGGATCTCCTCCACGATGCGGTCCAGCAGCTCCTCGACGCCCTCCCCCGTCTTGCCGGAGACCCGCAGCACGCGCTCCGGGTCCTCGCCGATCAGGTTGCCGATCTCCTCGGCGTACTTCTCCGGCTGAGCGGCCGGCAGGTCGATCTTGTTGAGCACCGGGATGATGGTGAGGTCGTTCTCCATGACCAGGTAGAGATTGGCCAGGGTCTGCGCCTCGATCCCCTGCGCGGCGTCCACCAGCAGCAGCGCGCCCTCGCAGGCGGCCAGCGAGCGGGAGACCTCATAGGTGAAGTCCACGTGGCCCGGGGTGTCGATCATGTTCAGGGCGTAGTCGGTGCCGTTCACGCCCCAGGGCATGCGCACCGCCTGCGACTTGATCGTGATGCCGCGCTCGCGCTCGATGTCCATGCGGTCCAGGTACTGAGCCTTCATCTCACGCGGCGTGACCACGCCGGTCGACTGCAGCATGCGATCGGCCAGCGTCGACTTGCCGTGGTCGATGTGCGCGATGATGCAGAAATTGCGCAGCACCGACTGGTCGGTGCGCGCGGGCACCGGCGGATGGGCGGCCAGTGGGGACAAGGCGAGGCCTCTCTTGGTCGATCCGGACGCGCGACTGTTCAGTGCTCGGCGCCCGACGGGCAGGGCGGATCAATGGCCCAGTGTCTCATGTCCTCTGCGCCGCGCTCGTCGCGACGACCGCGCCCAGCCGATGCTGTGCCCCAGCCCTCGGCGAGGCCTCAGCCGGTCCCGGGCAGCGGGCCTGGTTCAATGGCGGGCATGAACATCAACTTCCAGCAGGTCGCCCGCGGTCTGCTGCGCGGCTATCGGGTCGTGCAGCGCCTCCAGCGCGAGACGGGCCGAACGAGCTCGGGACCCTCGACCTCCACGACCGCCCGGGACAGTCCCGGATCCCAGCAGCGCTCGTCGTCGCCGTCGTCGTCGCACTCCTCCGGTCGCGGATTGTCCGGTGACTACCCGGGCGACTACCGGGGCCGTGTGGCGGTGTCCTACGCCCCGAACCCCGACGGCGAGCCCGATCCCGGGGAGATCGTGTGGACCTGGGTGCCCTACGAGGAGGACCACTCCCGGGGCAAGGACCGGCCCGTGCTGATCGTCGGGCATGACGGTCCGTACCTGCTCGTGCTGATGCTGACCTCCAAGGACCGCAACAACGCGAGCTCCTCGGATGCCGACTACCTCGACATCGGCACGGGCGCCTGGGACCGCGACGGCCGCCCGTCCGAGGTCAAGCTGGACCGCGTGATCCGGGTCCGGCCCGAGGATGTGCGCCGCGAGGGCGCGGTGCTGCCGAAGGACCGGTTCGACGACGTCGCCCGGGGGCTCGAGCGACGCGGCTGAGGCCTCGGGGCCGCCGGGCCCCCGCTCTGGTAGGCTTGTCCGCTGTGTGTCCGCGCTGATCGCCGGGCACTGCGGCCGACTGTTGCGAGCGTCCCCACTCTCATGTCTCAGTCAGAGTCGGCCGTGAGCCCTCACCGATCCGATCAACGTGAACCTGTGAAGAGGAGTACCTGTGGCTAACATCAAGTCCCAGAAGAAGCGCAACCTGACGAACGAGAAGTCGCGTCTGCGCAACAACGCGTACAAGTCGGAGCTGAAGACCTACGTGCGCCGCCTCGACTCGGCCGTCGCCTCCGGCGACAAGTCCGCTGCCGAGACCGCACTGCGCGACGTCTCCCGCAAGTACGACAAGGCCGTCTCCAAGGGCGTCCTGCACAAGAACAACGCGGCCAACAAGAAGTCGGGCTTCGCCAAGCGCGTCGCCTCGATGGCCTGATCCGCTTCTCGGATCCGGCTGCCGCGGCCGCGGCGCTTCGTCGAATGGTCCCGCTACCCTCGAGGGAGCGGGACCATTCGCTTTACCGTGGCCGCGACGACGGCATGGCGCGCGAGTCGATCAGAGCCGCCGCGAGGGCTTTGGATGTCGAACTGCCGTGAGGCAGTCTCAGATGCGCAGCTCGCCACGCAGATGACCGGCACGAGCGACTCCTCACCGACGAGCAGGTCGGATGGCCCGTGCCTCAGCGCCGGCCGGACAGGGCGATCGTGGTGATCGCCTTCTCCACCGCGTACGGCGCGCTGCGGGATTCGCCCTTGACCTGGGCATCCGCCTCGGCGAGCGCTCGCAGTGCCTTGACCATGTCCGCCTCGGTGAAGCGGCGGGCCTCCTGCTGGGCGCGCTCGACCTGCCACGGCGCTCCCCCGACCTGCCCGGCGAGCTGGTTCGCGCTGCCGCTCACGCCGTGCACGGCGGCCACGAGCCGCACCTTGGCCGCCAGGGCAGCGACCATGGGCACCGGGTCCGTGCCGGTGTCCAGGGCCTGCCGCCACAGCTTCAGCGCTGCGGCAGGCTGACCGGCCAGGGCGGCGTCGGCGACCTTGAAGGCCGTGGCCTCCACGCGCCCGCCGTAGTAGGTCTCCACGACGTCGAAGGTGATGTGCTCCGGGCCGTCCGAGAGCAGCTGCGAGCACGCCGAGGCGAGCTCGGACGTGGAGTTGCCGACGGCCTGCGTCAGCGCTCGGGCGGCATCCGGGTCGATCGTGCGCTGATGGGTGCGGAACTCGTGGCGCACGAACTCGACCTTGTCGCGGTCGTTCTTCAGCGGCGCGGCATCCACCACGACCGCCTTGGCCTTCAGGGCGTCGAGCAGCTTCTTGCCTCGGTTTCCGCCCGAGTGCACGAAGACCACCACGACCTCCGGATCCGGGTGGCCCACGTACTCCAGGCCGTCCTTGAGCAGGTCCTCGCTCATCTGCGCCAGGTCCTCGATCACGATGAGCTTGGGATCCTCGAACAGCGACGGGCTGGCCATGACCTGGAGCTGCCCCGGCGTGTAAGCGGAGGCGTCCACCCGAGAGAGCTCGATGGCTCCGCGGGATTCCCTGAGCTGGGAACGCAGCCGGTCCACGGCCCGGGCGATCAGATAGCCCTCCTTGCCGGTGATCAGGATCAGCGGGGCAGGCTCGACGTCGCGCCAGGAGACTCCGGGAGCGGCTGCTGCGGCTGTGCGACGACGAGGCGGGGTCATGCGATCAGGTTCTCACGCCCGACCGACAGCACAAGGGTTCCCACAGCCTCCGGGCCTCAGCCGCCACAGAGGATCCGTGAAGTGGCTGAGGTCGGCGCCTGGATAGCCGAGACTCCGCCGCGCCGCTTGCTCCAGCGCAGCGGACGCACAGGGAAAGTCTCAGCTGCTCGCCGAAGGGAGCAGCTGATCGCCAGCACGAAACACTCGCACAGAATCATCAGGAAGCCGCTCATGAAGCTCCCGCATCAGCCACTCGGCATACGACCTCGCCAGGTTGCTTGCCACATAGACGCCCGATTCGCTCGCCTCGACGAAGCGGGGGGTTGTGGACTTGTTGAGATCCTCCTCCTCGAGCCCGACCGCACCCTCTATCACCGCCGCTTCCGGCCCGAGTCTTTGGGCCACCAGACCTGCCAACACCCTCACAGCACGCGCCCCCGCGATCGGTCCGGCGATCTTCTCGCCATCCTCTTCGATCACATAGATCGCGAATTTCCCAAAGACCCTCCGAAGGCGCAGCTCCAGCAACTGCTTCCGGGTCTCGTCCTGGGCGGCATCCACATATCGACGTGTCAAAACTGCTAGCAGCTCATCATCGAGAAGGCGCACACCCGAGACCTCACTGGGATAGTCCATCAGAGTGGCGACGTCTTCGGAATCAACGCGCTCGAGCGCAGATTCGATCGCCGACGTGGTGCGAATCCCCAATGACTCCACATGCCGAATGAGATCATGCAGAGCATTCTCCTCACCGACTTCGACCTCAGGGTACCGCGAACCCAGAAGACCCTTCAGCGATTCGATGCTCAGAGGAGTTCCGTCCCCATCGTCCGGAGAATCCCCATCGGCGAACGGCCCGTCATCCTCGGCAGCTTCATCTGCGGCCAAGACATTCGGTACCAGATACTGGTCGATCTCATTGAATATATTGTCCAGATAGCGTCGCAGCCCGCCGGCCTCGATGAACCTCTGGTCGACGAAGTTCCGAGCGTTTCCGTCGAGATCCCGGTACGCCGAGGACTTGTACCTGACATCATGCTCATATTCTGCCCAGGCATGGCCGGCAACCGTTCGGATCTGGACCTCGAGGCCTCGCCCTTGACGAAGGAAATTTGAGAGATCTGCATAGGCTGAACTGAGATCGCCTCCATCGACCCCGGTCACCACCAGATGGTCACTGTCATATCCGTTCCGTTTGCTCTCGCCAGGATTCTGGTGATCACGAGTGACGAGCCGGGTCTTCAGCAGGTCGAGAAAGTCCTGCCTGGCTCGCGTGGTGTAGACGATTATCCGAGCCGCAACGCAATCGTCGATCTGCGATCGCGGATCCGAGTATTTTCGCCTGCCCCGCGAGTCCTTCCGTTCGCACTTCTCCATGTATGACTTCAGGCTCTTTGCGCGCGCATCGATGGTGTGCACAGGGATGAGCGCATCCGTAGACAGCTCATAGAGATAGCCCTGCATCTGGTCGGCGACTCGACTCAGGGATTCGGCTTCATTCACGAATTCCCAGACGTGCTGGGGCACCATCTGCACCGACTGCGCACTGTCTGAGCTCTGGTCTTCATGGTTCTGCGAATCACCGGTCATGCCACGGATCGTTGCACATCGCTTCTGCCCTGGCCAGATCGAGGCTGAAGTTGACATCTATTGCACCTCTGCACAACCGACCACGAATCAGAAGGCATCGATCAGTCCGCGGCGAACGGCCTCAGCCGAAGTGCTCCGCCACCAGCGCCCCGTCCTGCACGCGGATCGCCACGGCACCCATCCGGTCGGTGCGCGCCACCGGGATCGAGCCCTGCGCCAGGTGCTCGGTGATCGACGGATGCGGATGCCCGTAGTCGTTGTCCGCTCCCACGGAGACCAGCGCCAGGCTGGGTGAGGCGGCGTCGATGATCTCGACCCCGCCGTTGCGCGCACCGTGGTGGGAGACCTTGAGCAGATCCGCATCCAGGGCAGAGGGATCCGACCGCAGGAGGGCCCCGGCCCCCGACTCCTCCAGGTCCCCTGCGGCGAGCATCGAGAAGCGCTGCGAGTCGTCGGAGACCTCGGCGCGCAGGACGATCGAGGCGTTGTTCTCGTCCTCGGACTCGGGGCTGATCCGGGTCGTCGCAGGATCCGGAGCGAGCACGAGCAGCTCCAGCCCCGCGCCCTCGAAGCGCTGCCCGATCGTCGGGCGGGCGGCGCGGTCGTCCAGTCCGGCGAGCTCCTCGGGGGCCCGCCCGGAGGCCGAGGACCACCACACTCGATCGATCTCCACGAACTGCCCCAGGCCCTCGGCGCCGGCCACGTGGTCGGCGTGGTCGTGGGTGAGCACCAGCAGGTCCAGGTGCTCGACCCCGGCGTCCTTCAGGCAGCCGCGCAGCGCACCCGGATCGGGCCCGGCATCGATCAGCACCGTGGACTCGCGGTCGTCCTGGCGGCCGCGCAGCAGCACGGCATCGCCCTGGCCGACGTCGCAGGCCAGCACCGACCACTGCTCCGCATGCTGATCCGGCCAGCGCAGCACCGCGACGAGGGCCGCGATGCCCGTCGCGATCACGATCAGCCCGGCGCTGCGCCAGGCCCGCTCGCGTCGTCGGGCCCGGATCCAGGCAGCCTCGGAGACGGGGCCGGGTGCCGGTCCGGAGCGGACCTCGCCCACGCGGGAGCGCTCCAACCAGCGGGCATCCAGGCGGTGCAGGGCCACTACCATCCCCGCACTGAGGATCAGCATGAGCACCGGTCCAGCAGGCGGGCCCAGCCAGGGAGCTGTGGAGCCGGGAAGCCCAGCGAAGAAGCGGGCCGAGCGCGCGATCACCCCCACCGCCCACGATCCCGGCTCCAGCAGCGCCGAGCCCAGCGCCTCCCCCACGGGCCCTCCGAGCCCCAGCAGGATCAGAGCTGCGAGTCCGAGCACGGTGATCAGCGGGACGACTGGGGCGGCGATCACGTTGGCGGGCACGGCATAGGTGGCCACGGTGGGCGTCAGCAGCGCCAGCACGGGCCCGCACCACAGCTGGGCCACGAGCGGAACGGCGAGCACGATCGCGAGGACCGTGGGCATGAGGTGCTCCAGGACCCGTGTCAGCGGTCGGGCGGTCACCACAATCCCTGCGGTGGCACACACGGAGAGGGCGAAGCCGAACTCGGGGCCCAGGCCCGGATCGATCACGAGCAGGACGCACATGGCCGTGGACAGCGCGGCCAGCGAGACGGGTCCGCGCCCGGAGAGGACCGCGAGCGCGGCCACGACTCCCATCACCGCCGCGCGCAGCACGGAGGGGTCCGGTCCCACGAGCACGACGAACAGCCCGAGCGCGCCGAGACCGATCATCACGCACACCCGCCGACGGGCGCCCAGCCCCAGGGCGAGCTGGCCGGCCAGGGCCATGACCAGGGCGCAGTTGGAGCCGGAGACGGCGGTCAGATGGGTCAGGCCCGTGACCTTCATGGCCTTCTCGAGTCCGGTGTCCAGTCCGCTGCGGTCGCCGTAGGTCATCCCCGGCAGCAGCCCGGCGGCATCGGGTCCGCGGGCCTGTGCGGCCAGAGCGAAGCGCTCGGTGGCCGTCTCGAGCAGGGACGGGCGGTCCTGGGCTTCCGTCATCGGCTGCGGCGGCCCGGTGCTGCGCAGCTGCAGGTCGGTCTGCTCGATCTCGGGGGCGCTCACCACGGCCTCCGCGCGGTCCCCGCTGCGCAGGCTCGCCCACCGGCCGTCCTGGGCGAAGACGGTGGCCCGGGCTCCGCTGCTCAGCCGCACCGGCACGACGACCCCGCTGGAGGCTTCGCCGCCCTCCTCCGGTCCCGGCCCGAAGCTCGAGGCGGTGGCGCTTTGCCATGTCACGGGTCGGTCGGTCACCTCGACGACCACGCGCTGCGCATCTGCGCCCATCCCGCGCATGTCCTCGGCGGCCGCCAGCTGCTGGGTGCCCGCGCGCAGCAGGACGCACGCGACGACCACCGCGCACAATGCGGCCGTCGGCAGCAGGGCGGCCAGTGTCCGGCCGCGAGGCGAGCCCGGTGCTGCTCCCCCGGGCAGTCTGCGCCCGCTCCGACGAGCGAACACGGCCACGAGGAGGACCATGGCGAGTCCCGCTGCGACGAGCAGCAGGAGATCCACCTCGAGCACCGCTGCCAGCGCAGCGCCCACCGACTCCGACTGCGACGTCCCCAGCAGCGCGGCTCCCCACGCGCTCAGCGCCACGGGCACAAGGCGCAGATCCCAGGTGGGGCGCAGCGCCCTCTGGGCCGCCTCGAGGCGCTCCTCCCGGCGAGCGCCGTGTGCCAGCGCCCACCGCTCGGGCATCTCCTGCGAGTGCAGCAGCAGCCGCGCGAGCACGCCTGGAGCCTCGGGACCCGCTCCGGAGGCGCCACTCGGTCTGCCCGGCTTCCGTCGGCCACGTCCCCGTTCAGATCCCGGCTCCTGCCGACCCCGTGGAGGCAGGGCGCGGGCGGGACGGCGGGAGGAGGTCACCGGCGCATTGCACCAGTGCCTCCTGCGTGGCAGTCCTCAGCTGAGGCGGGCAGAGGCCCCCCGTCCGGCCGGCCTTCGGACGAGTCCCCTGTGGAGGCGCGAGGGCCCGACCGCTCCTCGCTGCGACGGCGACAGCGACAGCGACAGCGACGCAGGTCGCAGCACCGAGCCACGTGCGTCAAGACCCCCGCGCAGCTCCAGACGTCAATGCACCGAGTGTTTCCCGAGGCGTCGGCACCGGGACGGGAAGTGGTCGACTGCTGTCGACCCTCAGGTGGAGCGGAGGACATCTTCCCAGGTCAGCCTGGACCTGTCCGCCCCGCCGAGGGCCGATCAGGGTCCGCTCCCCGGCCCTGTCGAGCACGGATCTGCATCCTCCGCACCACCCGTCAGGAGCATCATGTCCCAGCACCTCTCCCACCCCAGCACTGACCGTTCCCGTGATCTTCGCCCACGACGCGCGCTCAGCGCCGCCGTCCTCACCGCGGGGCTGAGCCTCACCCTGCTCGCGCCAGCGCCAGCCCTGGCCCAGGAGCCGTCGCGCTCCTCCACCTCCGCAGACGACTGGAACGGCAAGGCCTTCCGCGGCCAGGTGGACGTCACCGCCGGTCCCGATGCCGACCAGGACGTCCTGGACGGCGCCGTCTTCGACGACCGCAACCGCAACTCGCAGCAAGACCCCGGTGAGCGCGGGATCGCCGGGGTGGAGGTCTCCAACGGCCGCGAGATCGTCACCACCGATCGCCAGGGCCGCTACGAGATCTCCGTGCGCGACGGCGAGACGGTGTTCCTCACCCAGCCGGCCGGCTACCAGGTCCCCGTGGACGTGGACAACGTGGCCTAGTTCTTCTACACCCACATGCCCGCCGGCTCCCCCGAGCTGCGCTACGGCGGCATCGACCCGACCGGCCCGCTGCCCGATGCCGTCGACTTCCCGCTGGCGCGCACCACGGACACGCTCAGCCGCGATCAGCGCTGCCTGATCGGCGGCGACATCCAGACCTACACGCAGGAGGAGGTCGACTACGCCCTGCGCGGGGCCTTCGCCGACCTTGCTCAGCGCACCGACTTCACCGGCTGCGGTGCGCTGTTCATCGGCGACATCGTCGGCGATGACCTGGACCTGTACGACCAGACCCGCGAACTGACGTCGCTGCTCAACGGACCCGCCCGCTTCCTGCCGGGCAATCACGACCTGGACCTCGACGCGGACTACGACCACCGCTTCGACACCTACCGGTCCCAGTTCGGTCCGGACTACTACTCCTACGACGCCGGCGACGTGCACGTGGTCTCGCTGAACACCGTGCAGTACTCGCAGGGCGCGCCCTACAACGGCACGTACGACGGCGGCATCGACGATGAGCAGCTCGCATGGCTGCGCCAGGACATCGCGAACACCCCCGAGGACAAGCTGATCGTGCTGGCCACGCACATCCCGCTGCTGAACTGGCACGACCAGGGCTCGGACCGCCACCAGGTGGATCAGGTCCAGGCGATCCACGACATCATCGGCGACCGCCCGGCCGTCGCCTTCGGCGGGCACAGCCACACGCTGGAGGTCATGCGCGAGGGCGATTCCATGGAGGGCTGGAAGAGCCTCTACGGCGTGGACGAGCTGCCGTTCGACCACATCACCGCAGGAGCGATCTCCGGCGACTGGTACACCGGGCGCGTGACGGAGGCCGGCTACCCGACCGCACTGCAGCGCGACGGCGCCGTCCCCGGCGTCTTCACGCTGGAGGCCCACGGCAACCGGTACGAGGACTCGTTCATCGGCACCGGGCGGGCGGCCTCGGAGCAGATGTCCCTGGGCTTGAACACCCCGGCCTACCGCGACTGGTACGACGCGAACCGTCGCAATGTCGGGAAGGCTCCCGCCTTCGAGACCCCGCTCGAGGTCTCGGCGGACGAGCTGGGCGAGTCGTGGCTGACCACGAACGTGTGGGCCGGCGGCACGGGAACCGAGGTCTCGGTCTCGATCGACGGCCGCCCGGCTCAGCAGGCGCAGCGCACCCAGCAGCTGGAGGGCGAGTCCAAGCGCGTGGGCGCTGAGTTCTCGGATCCGGCGGCTGCCCTGGAGCAGCTGGTCCACGGCGGCTCCGTCGCCGAGGCCTCCGGTCACCTGTGGCGTCTGGATCTGCCGGAGGACCTCGCTCCGGGCGAGCACACGGCGACCGTGACGCAGACGGATCGCTACGGCGTCTCCACGACCGAGCGGATCACGTTCACGGTCACCTCCTGAGGCGGCCTCCGGCTTCGGCTGCCCTCGGGCGCTGCGGACCAGGTCACCGTCCGTTCGCCTGAGCGTCGCCGAACCGTCGTCCGGGGGTCGGCTCCGGGAGACCGGCCGTCGACGTTCCGGACACCTGCAGGGCGCATTCTGCTTCTGACCAGCAGTGCAGCCCCGCAGCGCCCGGCCCCGGCCGGGGCGTCGAGATCAGCACCCGAGGAGCATCATGGCCCAGCTTCGCCTCCTGCGATTCCTGCCCCAGTCCAAGCACCAGCGGCCGCTTCAGCTCGTGACGGTCGCTGCGCTGGGGGCCGGCCTGTCCTTCACGCTGCTCACCCCCGGCGTCTCGGAGGATTCCGAGGCTCCGGCCCCCGGACCGATCACCGCCGAGGACTGGCAGACCCACGTGCAGTTCGCCCAGATGGACACCGCCCCCTGATCGAGCCTGAGCCCTCAGCGCACGAAGAAGGCCCTGACGGATGCCGTCGGGGCCTTCTCACACGGTGACCAGCGGCGCGATGGCCTCCATCATGGCCGGACCGATACCGGAGACGTCATCGAGCTCCTCGACCGAGCGGAATCCGCCGATCTGCTCTCGGTGCTCAACGATCCGCTGAGCCAGAACGGGTCCGACCTTCGGCAGCTCCTCGAGCTGTGCAGCCGTGGCGGTGTTGAGATCGATCGCTGCGCCCGTGGCCGCAGGCCCAGCCCCCTCCTCGGGGCTCCCGCCTGCGACTGCCCCTGATCCTGCGGCGGCAGATCCGGCCTGAGCGCTGCCGGTGGCAGTCTGTCCGCCGGATCCCGAGGACGGCGTCGGCGGGTCCTGCTCCCACTGCTCCGCCAGTGCTTGGTCCGGGATGACGATCTGGACACCGTCGGCCGCGGGGGCCGCCATGTTCACCGCATCGGTCACGGCCGACTCGCTCAGCCCGCCGGCGGCCTCCACCGCATCGGCCACGCGGGACCCGGCCGGCAGCTCGACCACCCCGGGCTCGCCCACCTCCCCCACCACATGGACCGTGACCGGGCTGCCGAAGGCCGGTGCGTCGGCTGTCCCTGCGCTGGCTCCGTCTCCGGCCGCACCGAGCGCTCCCGCCCCCTCCACGGATCCGCCCTCCGCTGCCGCCTGCGAGGCACCCGCCTGCTCGTCCACGACGGGTCCTGCGGAGGACGGAGCCGAGACCACGGCCTCCTGCTCGCGCCCGCGAAGCAGGACCGAGACCACCACCAGGACCAGCACCAGACCCGCGATCGCCAGTGTGGCCCAGGGCAGACGCGCGCGGATGGGCGAGACCCAGGGCTGCTCGTCGGGATCCAGCGGCAGTGCCCTCGGCCCGAGGGGCTCCGCAGACGAGCTCGACCCCGACGCGGGCGGCGCGGCGAGCAGCCGTCGGCGCCTGGCGGCCGCCCCTCCGCTCTCGGCAGGTGCCGACTCCGCGGACTCGGTCTCGGGTGCCGAGGCAGAGTCCTCCACCCAGTCCTCGGGGCGGTCGTCGTGGGGCAGGCCGTGGCCGGTGGCGCGCAGGTCGTCATCCAGCAGTCCGCGCAGGCGCTCGACGGGCCGCTCTCGCTCCAGACGGCGCCGTCCGCGATGGGTCACAGGGGTCATGCCCCCAGTCCACTGCGGCAGCAGGATCCCGGCGGGCCGCGCAGGTGCGCAGCAGAGGCTTCACCCCGCGCTTGGGAGAACCCCGTCGCTGTGGAGACGCGAGGCAGGCGCGGGGGCGGCAGAGTCGCCCGGCTCAGCCGTGGATGATCACGCTGAGCGCCCCGGCACCGGCGTGGGCGGCGAGCACCGCGGGCATGGGCACGCAGCGGGCGCGGGCGTCGGGACAGTGCTCGGCCACCAGCTGCTCGGCGAGCTCCTCGGCGCGCTCCTGGCCGTGGTCGTCGAGCAGGTGGTGCACGGTGACCTCGGGGACGTCCCGGGTGGAATCCCGCAGCGCACGACCCGCTCGGCGCAGCAGCCTCGTGCGGGCGCGCTGCTCGGTCATGGGCAGCTCGGCGATCGCAAGCTGGCCGTTGACCAGACGCAGCACCGGGCGCACCTGCAGCATGGAGCCCAGCGCAGCCACGGACGGCGGGATCCTCCCGCCGCGGCGCAGCGCGTCGAGCCCGGGCACCCACAGCAGCAGCTGGCTGGCCGCGCTGCCGGCCCGCGCCGCCTCGGCCGTCTCTGCCAGATCGGCCCCTGTGCCGGCGGCCTCCCACGCCTCCATGACGCCGCGGCCCTCGGCCATGGCGATCGTGCGCGAATCGACGATCTCCACCGGGATCCCGACGGCAGCCGAGGCGATCCGGGCCGAGGTGGCGGAGCCGGAGAGCTGGGCCGAGCAGTGCACCGAGACGATGCCCTCGTAGCCCTGCGCCTCCAGCTGACGGTACTGGCGCAGCAGCTGACCCGGCGACGGCCGAGAGGTCACCGCGCTGCGCCCGACCGCCAGGGCCTCCTCGACCACCGCGAGCCAGTCGTCGCGGTCCTGGTCGAGATCGGTGTCATCGACCGACACGGGCATGGCCGCGACGGCCAGCCCGGGACGGCCGGAGCGTGCCACGGCGCGCTCGTCCTCGTCGGTCAGCACCGACGACGCGTCCGCCGCGCCCTCCGTGCGTTCGGGGTCCTGGCCCGCGACGTCTGCGCCGGCAGTCCCGCCCGCCGGCGGGAAGACCCACTCCTGCGGCAGGGCTGCGGCGTCGTCGGTGACGACCGCTATCCTGCGCTGGCCGGACATCTCAGACCACGATGTTCACGAGCTTGGGGGCCCGCACGATGACCTTGCGGATCTCGGCGTCGCCGATCGCCCGCTGCACGGCCTCGGAGCCCAGCGCGAGCTCGCGCAGGTCGTCCTCGGCGATGTCCACGGGCACCTCCAGGCGGTCCTTCACCTTGCCCTTGACCTGCACGACGGCGGTGATCGTGTCGTCCACCAGCAGCGACTCGTCGACGACCGGCCAGCCGGCATCGATCACCGCCGAGTCGTGGCCCATGGCATGCCACATGTCCTCGGCCGTGTAGGGAGCCACCAGGGACAGCAGCACGGCCACCGCTTCGGCGCCCTCGCGCACAGCGGGATCGGCGGCACCGGCCCCGGAGTCGATCGCCTTGCGCAGCGCGTTGACCAGCTCCATCGCCTTGGCGATCACCACATTGAACTTGCGGTTCTCCAGCGCGGACTCGGCCTCGGCGACCGCGCGGTGGGTCGCCTGGCGCACGGCGACGTCGCCGCCGGCCGGATCGGCGTCGACGGCGCTGCCCGAGGCGGCGACGTCCTGACCCACGCGCCAGGCGCGGCCCAGGAACTTCTGGGCGCCGCCCGGGGAGACATCCGCCCAGTCGACGTCGTCCTCCGGCGGGGAGGCGAAGACCATGGTCAGGCGCACGGCGTCCACGCCGAAGGCGTCGAGCTGCTGGCCCAGGTCCACGCCGTTGCCCAGGGACTTGGACATGGCCTTGCCCTGATTGAGCACCTGGCCCTGGTTGAGCAGGCGGGCGAAGGGCTCGTCGTGGTCGATCATGCCAAGGTCGTACAGGACCTTGGTGTAGAAGCGGGCGTAGAGCAGGTGCAGGATCGCGTGCTCCACGCCGCCCACGTACTGATCCACCTGGCCCCAGCGGCGCACGGGCTCCGGATCGAACGGGGCCGTCTCGTCCTGCGGGGACACATAGCGGTAGTAGTACCAGGACGAGTCCACGAAGGTGTCCATGGTGTCGGTGTCGCGCAGGGCGGGCCCGCCGCACGACGGGCAGGCCACGTTCACCCAGTCCTCGACCGAGGCCAGCGGCGACTGGCCCTTGGGCGCCAGCTGCTCGCCCTTGAGATCCTCCGGAAGCCGCACGGGCAGCTGGTCCTCGGGCACCGGGACCTCGCCGCACTGCGGGCAGTGGATGATCGGGATGGGGGCGCCCCAGAAGCGCTGGCGGGACAGCAGCCAGTCGCGCAGGCGGTAGTTGATGTGCCGAGCACCGGCATCCGCGGCCTCGAGCAGCTCGATGGCCTTGTCGATCGCGGCGTCCTTGCTCAGCCCGTCGAGCTCTCCCGAGTTCATCAGGACGCCGTCGCCGCCGGTGGCCGCACCGGTCTCGGCGGGGTCCTCCGCCCCGGTGTCCACCACCGCGCGCACGGGCAGGCCGAAGGCGCGGGCGAAGTCGAGGTCGCGCTGATCGTGGGCGGGCACGCCCATGACCGCTCCGGTGCCGTAGTCGGCCAGGACGTAGTCCGTGGCGTAGACGGGCAGGCGCTCGCCGTTGAGCGGGTTCACGGCCCAGCGGCCCAGGAACACGCCGGTCTTGGTGCGGTCCGTGGCCTGGCGCTCGATGTCCGAGACGGCCTTGAGGGACTCGCGGTACTCGTCGAGCTCCTGGGCGTGCTCCTGCGCCACGAGATCCTGCGCCAGCTGCGAATCGGCTGCCACCACGAAGAACGTGGCGCCGAAGATCGTGTCCGGACGCGTGGAGAACACGGTCAGCTCTCGCTCGGCCGCCGCGTCGTCGGCGTCCCGGTCCACGATCCCGAAGGAGACGTGGGCGCCCTGCGAGCGTCCGATCCAGTTGCGCTGCATGGACAGCACGCGCTCGGGCCAGGCGCCCTCGAGCTGGTCCATGTCATCGAGCAGCCGATCGGCGTAGTCGGTGATCTTGAAGTACCACTGGTTCAGCGGCTTCTTGGTCACGGGCGTGTGGCAGCGCTCGCAGGCGCCGTCGACGACCTGCTCGTTGGCCAGCACCGTCTGGTCCTTGGGGCACCAGTTCACCGGGGAGTTCTTGCGATAGGCCAGCCCGCGCTGCCAGAACTGCAGGAACAGCCACTGCGTCCAGCGGTAGTACTCGGGATCGGAGGTGTGCAGCTCCCGGGACCAGTCCACAGCGATGGCGTAGCGCTGGAACGAGGCCTTCTGGGTCTCGATGTTGCGGTAGGTCCACTCGGCCGGGTGCGCGTTGTTCTTGATCGCCGCGTTCTCCGCCGGCAGCCCGAAGGAGTCCCAGCCGATGGGGTGCAGGACGTCGAAGCCCTTCTGGCGCCAGTAGCGGGCGACCACATCCCCCATGGCGAACGCCTCGGCGTGGCCCATGTGCAGGTCGCCCGACGGGTACGGGAACATGTCCAGCACGTAGCGCCGCGGCTTGGAGCCGTCGTCGAGGGGACGGAAGACGTCGTTGCGCTCCCACCAGCCCTGCCAGCGTGCCTCGAGCTCGTGGGCGTCCCAGACCTGCCCGGTCTCTTCCTGGCCATCCTGCTGCGTGCTCACGTGCCTGCCTTCATCCGCCGGGGCTGCCCCGGCTGTCTCTCGTCCGACTGCTGTGCGGTCCTGCCGGGGCACTGGGCCCGGCCGCCGTGCGCCATCCGCGCCGGGAGCCCGACGGGGCTGCGACCATGACGCGATGACGCCGCCATCCTATCCGCGCCGGGGGCCCGCGGCGTCCGAGGCCCTCCGTAGACTCGGGCCCGAGCAGTCATGGACAGATCCGCCCGGAGAGGAACGCGTGCAGCAGAATCCGCAGGCCGAGCAGCGCAGCATGAGATTCGACGGGTACAAGACCCGCTACTGGTTCTACGACATCGACACGCAGCGCAAGCCGCTGCTCGTGATGGTCCACGGCTTCCGCGGCGACCACCACGGCCTGCAGCTGATCGCCGACCGCCTGCGCGATCGCTACCACGTGGTCGTGCCGGATCTGCCGGGCTTCGGACGCTCGGAGCCGTTCCCCCAGGACCCGCACGACATCCCCCACTACGTCGGCTTCCTGCGCCGGTTCATCACCGAGCTCACCGATGGCGCGGTGCATCCGCAGGGCGAGCGAGGGGTGCTGCTGCTCGGGCACTCCTTCGGCTCGGTGATCGCCTCGCACCTGGCCGCCGAGCACCCGGCCATGGTCGAGCAGCTGCTGCTGCTGAACCCCATCTGCGAGCCGGCGCTCAGCGCCCAGGACGCAGCCGCCACCAAGATCGCGGACGCCTACTACACCCTGGCCATGCGCCTGCCGAAGGCCATGGGTGAGCGCCTCCTGCGCAGCCACGCGGTCAGCGACCTCATGAGCCGGGAGATGACGGTCTCCCAGGACCCGCAGCTGCGCAGCTACGTGGAGAACCAGCACCGCGCGTACTTCGGCTCCTTCGCCGATCGCCGCGTGGTGGCCGAGGCCTACCGCGCCTCGATCTCCGGCACCGTCGCCGAGGTCGCGCCGCTGCTGTCCATGCCCGTGCTGCTCGTGGTGGGCGCCCAGGATCCGCTGGGCTCCGTCGAGGCGCAGGAGAGGATGGCCACCTGGATCCGCCGGCGCCGCCTGGTGATCCTCGACGACGTCGGCCATCTCATCCACTACGAGAAGCCCCTCGAGACCGCCGAGCTGATCCACGAGTTCGTGCAGGGCCCGGATCCCGAGCCCATCGATGTCCACGACGAGCTGCCGCCCATCGATCAGGCTCGGCCGAACACCTCGCAGTTCACGCAGCTGCTGCCGATCGTGCGCAGGGGGCGGCGATGACCGGCCCCCTGCACCTGGTGCTGGATGCCCGATACGTGCGGGTGGGACCGCACGACGGCATCTCGCGCTACAGCGCAGGACTGGCCCACGGGCTGGCGCAGCTGGCCGCGCAGGATCCCTCGCTGCGGGTCGAGCTGATGATCTCGGATCCGGCTCAGCTGCCGCACCTCCCGCGCCTCGAGTGGTTCATGGGGCCGGATCCGGTCTCGGCCGGGGAGCTGCTCACGAGCCGGCTGCTCAACCGCCGGGGTCCGGATGTGGTCTTCTCCCCCATGCAGACCATGGGGGCGCTGCGGCGGCGCTTCGGGCTGATCCTCACGCTGCATGACCTGATCTACTACGACCACCCCGCGCCCCCGCCGGAGCTGCCGCTGCCCGTGCGTCTGGGCTGGCGCGCCTTCCACCGTGCCTCATGGCCGCAGCGCCTGGCCCTGAACCGCGCCGACGCCGTGGCCACCGTCTCCCAGACCTCCGCGGGGCTGATCCAGGGCAGGCGCCTGAGCGACCGGCCCGTGCGCGTGATCCCGAATGCCGCGGCTCAGGACTCGATCGTCAGCGAGCAGACCGCGCTGCAGCGGCTGGACGCGCGCGACGACTCGATGGTCTACCTCGGATCCTTTATGCCGTACAAGGACGTGGAGACCCTGGCACGCATGGCGGCACGGCTTCCGCACCGGCGGCTGCACCTGCTCTCGCGGGTCACCCCCGCCCAGCAGGAGCGCCTGGTGCAGGCCGCCGGACCCGAGGCCCGGCTCGTCTTCCACAACGGGGTCTCCGAGCAGGAGCACGCGCGTCTGCTGGCAAGAGCGGGAGTGCTCCTGCACGCCTCGCGGGCCGAGGGCTACGGCCTGCCCCTGATGGAGGCGTTCTGCGCGGGCACCCCCGTGGTGTGCACGGACATCCCGATCTTCCACGAGGTCTGCGGCCGGGCCGCCGCCTACTGCCCTGCCGGCGACGACGCTGCCTTCGCCCGCGCCGTCACCGAGCTCGAGGACCCGCAGGTGGCCCAGGCCCGCGTGCTGGCGGGGCTCGAGCGGGCGGCGTCCTGGACCTGGCGGGACTCGGCCGAGTCCCTGGTGGAGCTGGCCCGGGAGATCGAGCGCAGCCGGCGCTCCTGAAGCCGACGCAGCCGCCGTCCCGGTCTCGTCCCTGTCGCCTCGTCTCAGAGCAGGTCGGCCACGTCGCAGCGGACGTTGACCGGGGCGTGCTTGCGCTGAGCGGAGGCCTCGGCACGAGCTGCGCGCAGCCGTCGAGTGACCTCGGCGGCCTGCGAGTACGTGAAGAACAGCAGGAGGCGGTGGGCCTCGTCGTCGTCGGGAAGTCCGCCGTGGACGTCTGCGGAGGCGGCCTCTGACTGCGGGTCCTCGGCCTCCTCGTCCCAGCGCTGATGGACGGGAGCAGGGCCCACGGTGCGGACGTCGTCGGGCAGATCGACCAGCTCCAGGAAGGCCTCGAGCGCCGGCAGCGGTCCGGTCAGGGCGGCGCAGCGCACGGCCGGCGGCAGCTGCAGGGTCCGGCGCTCGGCCAGCTCGCGGGCGGCATGGCCGCGCACGTCCCAGCGCACGAGCGAGGCCACAACACGCTCGTGCTCCGAGGTCACGACCACGGTTCCGCCGGCGCTGCCGCGGCGCACGAGCGAGGCGGCGTGCACCCACTTGCGCAGCACCTCTTCCTCCACCCGCAGCCCGGGCCGGGAGAGCATGCGATCGCCATCGAGCAGCAGCGCCGCTGCGTAGCCGCCCTCCGCCTGCGGCTCAGCCCCCGGTGTGGCCACCACGAGCGCCGGTGCCGCGGGGATCTCCCGGCGGACCTGATCGCCCGAGGACCAGATCACCGGCACCTGCGGGAACGCCCTGCCCAGCTCCTCGGCGGTGCGCTCCGAGCCCACGGAGGAGAAGCGCCACTGGGTGGCCCCGCAGTGGCCGCAGGACCAGTTCGCCGCCTGGCGGGCGCACCAGCCGCACTGCGGCAGCCTGCCGCGGGCCGGCACCGACAGGGGTCCGTCGCAGACGGTGCAGCGCGCGGCATTGCGGCAGCGCTGACAGGTCAGCGACGGGGCATATCCCGTCCTGGCCACCTGGACCAGGACCGGACCGTCGGCCAGGGCGCGACGCGCCACGCGGAACGCGGTCTCCGGCAGCCGGGCACGGCCTGCCAGGGGGTCGTGCGCCTCGTGCCAGGAGTCCGAGGTCGACTCGATCCGCGGCATGTTCGCCCGCAGGACCGGGCGCTGGGCGGCGATCGAGCTCGCCCAGCCGGTCTCCACGAGCCGCTCGGCCTCCGGAGTCACGGCCTGGCCCGTGACGAGCAGGCCGAGATCGTCGTGCTGTGCGCGCAGCAGCGCCACATCGCGCGCGTGGTGGTACGGCGCTCGGGGCTCCACGAGGCTGTGGTCGCCGTCGTCGACGACCACGATCAGGCCGAGGTCCTCCACCGGCGCCCAGACCGCCGGGCGCGTGCCGATCACGACCCGCGCGTGGCCCTCCAAGGCCTGGACGAAGGCCCGATAGCGCGGGGTCGGCTTGTCCTCGCTGTGCAGCCTCGCCACGAGCTGCGGCTCCACGACCGCCTCCACAGCGCGCTGGGCGCGCTCGAGGGTCTTGTGATCCGGGACCACCACGACGCTTCCGCGCCCCGACTCCAGCGCCGCGGCGACCGCCTGGGCGATGAGGTCGTAGAGGTCGTGCTCGGGGTGCGACGGCAGGGCCTGCACCACGGCCCGCACCCGCTGCCCGCCGCGCAGGGCCTCGATCGCCTCACGGCCGCCCACGTACTCCGACCAGGCGCTCGGGGCCGCAGGCTCGGCTGCGATCAGGGGTCGGGCCCTGTGCGCCGCGGTCTCCGGGGCAGCTTCGGCCTGCGCGTCCGGGAGGGCCTCAGCGGCTTCTTCGGCACCGGAATGACCGGCTCGCTGCGCAGCACCCGGATTCACGGCGGCGACTGCTGCTGAGGCCCCGGTCGAATCGCGGGCGGCCAGAGCGGCCTTCTCGACGGAGGCCACGCGAGGGGGCACCGCGCAGCGCAGGACATCGGCGACCGTACCGGCGCAGCGCTGTGCCGTGAGCTCGGCGACGGCCAGCACCTGCGGCACGAGCACCGGAAGGGCGGACTGCAGCGACAGAATGGGCTGCAACCGGTCGAAGGCGACCTCCGATGACGCGCTCCGCTCGATGATCCAGCCGCGCATCTGCTGCCCGCCGAAGCGCACGCGGATGCGCGTCCCCGCCTGGGCGCCCTCGGAGAGGTCCTGGGGCACGCCGTAGTCGAACAGCCGGTCCAGGTGCGGCAGGTGCGATTCGAGCCGCACACGGGCCACCGGATCGGTCTCGGCCAGGTACGCCGGCTCGAGCGGGCCCGAGCGGTGCCGGGCGCCGCGGCCTCCGGACGCACCGCGCCCACCGGCGCGTGCGCTCCGGACGGGCTCGGCCATCAGCGCCAGCTGCTCTGGCCCCTGCTCCCCCGCCGGGGCCGGCCGCTCGGGGGCACGCCCGGGCGTGGGCGGCACCTCCTCGGGTGCACGCTCGGTCGCGAGCGGAACCCGATCTGGTGCCTGCTCGGGCGAGGATGCCGCCTGGTCGGATGCCCGCTCGGGCGTGCGGTCGGCCGGCACGGATCAGGCTCCGACCGCCGATCGCAGGGCGTCCACGCGGTCGGTCTTCTCCCAGGTGAAGTCGGGGTCCTGGCGGCCGAAGTGACCGCCGGCCGAGGTCTTGGCGTAGATGGGCCGCTGCAGCTGCAGGTCCTCGATGATCGCCAGCGGTCGCAGGTCGAAGACCTCCTCCACGGCGGACTCGATGCGCGCCGGGTCGACGGTCTCCGTGCCGAACGTATCCACGTAGACCCCCACGGGGCGGGCCTTGCCGATCGCGTAGGCCACCTGGACCTCGGCGCGCGCTGCCAGGCCCGCCGCCACGACGTTCTTGGCGACCCACCGCATGGCGTAGGCCGCCGAGCGGTCCACCTTGGACGGATCCTTGCCCGAGAAGGCGCCGCCGCCGTGGCGGGCCATTCCTCCGTAGGTGTCCACGATGATCTTGCGCCCCGTCAGACCGGCATCTCCGACCGGTCCTCCGGTGATGAAGTCCCCGGCCGGGTTCACGATGACCTTCAGCTCCGAGAGATCCAGCCCGGTCTCCTCCAGGACGGGGTCGATCACCGAGGCGCGGATGTCGTGGCGCAGCTGCTCCAGGGCGTAGTCCTCGGCGTGCTGGGCGGAGACCACGACGGTCTCCACGGCCACCGGGGTGATGCCGTCGTAGCGCAGCGTGACCTGGGTCTTGCCGTCCGGGCGCAGGTGGGGCAGCACCGCAGACTTGCGCACGCGGGTGAGCTGCTCGGAGAGGCGGTGCGCATAGTAGATCGGCGCCGGCATGAGGACATCGGTCTCATTGGAGGCGTAGCCGAACATGATTCCCTGATCGCCCGCGCCCTGGGCGTCGCGCGGATCCCGGGCAAGGCCCTCGCGGGACTCGAGGGAGTGGAAGACGCCGTCGTAGATCTCCGGGGACTGCTCCCCTACCGAGATGGAGACGCCGCAGTACTTGCCGTCGAAGCCCTGGACCGAGGAGTTGTAGCCGATGTCCAGGATGGAGCGGCGCACGATCGAGGGGATGTCGACGTAGGCCTCCGACTTGACCTCGCCTGCGACGTGGACGAGCCCGGTGGTGGCCATGGTCTCCACAGCCACCGACGAGTTCGGGTCGTCGGTGATCAGGGCGTCGAGGATCGAGTCCGAGATGCGGTCGCAGATCTTGTCCGGGTGGCCCTCGGTCACGGATTCCGAGGTGAACAGGCTCATGCGGCCTGGCGTCTGGGCCCTGCGGGCGCTGCTGGTGGCAGAAGGCGTCGAAGTCACGCCTGCCAGGGTACCGCCAGCCCACGACGTCCCAGCGCGTCCGCAGCATCCCCGGACACGGCGCGTCTCAGTCGGCTCGGCCCACTCGCTGCGCGATGCGCCGGGCCAGTGCCGCTGCGACCTCGGCCTTGGTGCCGTCGACGGTCTCGTCCGGCGCCGCACGGCCCTGCACCGGAGCCTCCAGGATCGTCACGCGGGTCGTGTCCTGGCCGAAGACGAGATCGGTGCCCACCTGGTTGACGCACAGCAGGTCGCAGCCCTTGCGGATGAGCTTGGCCCGGCCGAACTCGAGCGGATCCGTCTGCGCATCGCCGGTCTCCGCGGCGAAGCCCACGATCAGCTGCTCCCGCCCGGAGTCGTCCCGCGCTTGGACGAGTCCGCGCAGGATGTCGGGATTGCGGGTCAGCACGATCGTGGGGGCGTCGTTGTCGTCGTCGGTCTTCTTGATCTTGGACTCGGCGATCTCCGCCGGGCGGAAATCGGCCACAGCCGCGGTCATGACCACGACGTCCGCCTCCCGCGACAGCCGCTGCATGGCCTCCTGCAGCTCGAGGGCGGTGCCGACGCGGTGCATGCTCAGTCCCTCGTCGCCCTCGGGCAGGGCGACCTCTGTGTGACCGGCCACGAGGTCCACCTGCGCACCAGCGGCCTGCAGGGCGCGGGCCACAGCCAGGCCCTGCTTGCCGGAGGAGCGGTTGCCCAGGAAGCGCACCGGGTCCAGCGGCTCCTGCGTGCCGCCCGTGGAGACGACGGCCCGCAGCCCGGACAGCGACGACCTGGTCGGGGTCCGCGCGGGTTCGGCCACGAGCGCCAGGGCGGCGTCGCGGATCGCCTCCGGATCCGGGAGCCGTCCGGGGCCGGTGTCCTGTCCGGTCAAGCGCCCGGAGGCCGGGTCGAGCACGTGGCGGCCCTGGCGGCGCAGCGCGGCGACGTTCTCGCGCACCGCGGGGTTCTCCCACATCTGGGTGTGCATGGCCGGGGCCAGCAGCACGGGAGCCTCGGTGGCCAGCAGCGTGGTGGTGAGCAGGTCGTCGGCCAGCCCGTGGGCGGCGCGCGCCAGCAGATCCGCGGTCGCCGGCGCCACGATCACCAGGTCCGCCGCCTGGCCCTGCCGGACGTGGTTGACGGCGTCCACCCGGTCGAAGACATCGGTGCTCACCGGCTCGCCGGACAGCGCCTCCCAGGTCGGCGCGCCCACGAACTCGAGGGCCGCGCGCGTAGGCATGGGCACCACATGGTGTCCCGCCTCGGTGAGCAGCCGCAGCAGCACCGCTGACTTATACGCGGCGATCCCGCCGCCGATGCCCAGGACGATGCGCATGGACCGACCCCTTCCGTTGCTCGCGTGGCGGCCGCAGTGCCGGGGCACCGCGGCGAGGGTAAGGCGACGGCCGGTCGGGAGCTGGTCCCGACCGGCCGTCGCTGTGCGCAGGCAGACTGCGCTGGGGCTGGCGCCCCGGTGGCTCAGTTCTCGGAGGGCTCGTCCGAGGGGATCTCCGCCTGCTCCTCGGCGGCCTCGGCCTCCGGAGCGGCCTCCTCGGAGCCCTGGTCCTCCGCGTTCTCGGAGAACACCATGGACGAGTCGATCTCCCCGCCCTGCTGCTCGCCGAAGTAGTCCGCGTAGAAGTCGTCGACGCCGAGCTCGCGCTCGGGAACGGCCTGGCCGTTCTCGGAGAACCCGACGTCCGAGACCTCGGTGGACTCGATCAGGTTCTCGTCGATCTCGCGCAAGGCGATCGAGAGGCTCTTCTCGTTCGGCTGGACCTCCACCAGCGGGCCGACGTACTCGAACAGGCCCTCGTGCAGCTGCGAGTAGTAGGCGTTGATCTGCCGGGCGCGACGTGCCGAGAAGATCACGAGTCCGTACTTGGAGTCGGCCTTGGTGAGCAGGCGGTCGACGGGCGGATCGGTGATGCCCTGGTGCTGAGTGGACAAGGAGTCTCTCCTGACGCTCTTTCGGTGCGGAGCAGCGGGGCTGCTCCCGTGATGTTCGCGGTGCGGGCGCGGGCGCCGCACGAAGTCTGCACTGCCGCGGGGGCGACGGGTTCGCGGCCTCAGGCGCAGGTGCGCGGGTCGAGCCCCATGAGCTCGACGAGCCTCTGCGCGGCGGTCTCCACCTGGTCGTTGACGACGGTGTGGTCGAACTCCGGCTCCGCAGCAAGCTCCATCTTAGCGGTTTCGAGGCGGACCCGCTGTTCCTCGGGACTCTCGGTGCCTCGACCGGTCAGCCGGGCGACCAGCTCCTCCCAGGTGGGAGGGGCCAGGAAGACCAGCTGCGCCTCCGGCATGGACTGCCGGACCTGGCGCGCCCCGGCCAGATCGATCTCCAGCAGGACGCGGCGCCCGGCGGCGACGGCGTCGAGCACCTTCTGCCTCGGCGTGCCGTAGCGGCTGCGGTTGTGCACCACTGCCCACTCGAGCATCTGGCCCTCGTCGACCATGCGCTGGAACTCGTCGTCGTCGACGAAGAAGTAGTGCACGCCCTCCTGCTCGCCCGGGCGCGGAGCGCGGGTGGTGGCCGAGACCGAGAGCCAGACATCCGGGCAGTGGTCGCGGATGTATGTGGAGACCGTGCCCTTCCCGACGGCCGTGGGCCCGGCCAGCACGGTGACGTGCTCGGGGGCGATGCTCGCTCCGGTGTGCTCCTGCGGCAAGGATGCTCCTCCAGCTGCTGTTCAGTCTGCGTCCTGCGGATGGGAGCCTCAGGATACCGCCGATGGCGGAGGCGCCCCGCCTCCGTCCGCGGATCGATGGAAGGAGGCGGGGCGCCTCGTCAGGAAGCGGCCGCAGGACCGGGCGGCAGCCGACTCAGCGATCGAGCTGATCGATCAGCGCCTTGCGCTGGTGCACGCCCAGGCCCCGCACTCGGCGGGTCTTGGCGATGCCGATCTCCTCCATGATGGCCGCGGAGCGGACCTTGCCGATGCCCGGGGCGGACTCCAGCAGGTCGGAGACCTTCATGCGGCTCAGCGCCTCGTCCTCCTCGGCGCGCTGAAGGATCTCCGCCACCGTGATGGAGCGATCCTTCAGCTTGGCCTTCACCTCGGCGCGCACCGCGCGAGCGGCGGTCGCCTTTTCTCGGGCCGCAGCCCGTTCCTCATCTGTCAGCAGGCGCAATGCCATGACCGGTTCCTCCCTATGAACACCAGTTCTCGCGCGCCGTTCGCCCATGATCCGACCAGGATCGAAGTCGACGCGCTCGCGCAACTGTATGCACATTCGTTGGAATGGTCATAGCGGAGGTGGTATCGGACCTGGGCCGATACCCCGGTGGATCGGGTTCCGCGACCGGCAGCCGGGGCGGTCTAGGCGGCGGAGAGCTCCGGGGACAGCTCGGCCTGAGCAGCGCTGACGGCCCCCTGCAGGGCCTGGGGCTCGGGTCCGACAGCGAGAATACCGCGCGAGGAGTTCACGAGCACCCGTCCTCTGACCTGGGCGAACATGGCACCGAGATCCTGAGCGGTCGCGCCCTGGGCGCCGTAGCCCGGAGCCAGGACCAGGCCGTCGAGGCCGGCCAGGTCCACTCCGACCTGCGCGATCGCCTCTCCGGTGGTCGCTCCGACGACGAGTCCGTGGGGCCCCGTAACGAAGCGGTCATAATGCGAGTCCTCACCGGGCATGACCTGCTCCGACGCTGAGAGAGCCCCGGAATTGCGCTGGGAGACGGCCTCCGCGACGGCGGCTGCCACTGACTCCGGAGCCCCTCGGTGCTGCACCGAAGCGCCCTCGGGATTGGAGGTCAGGGCCAGCACGAAGGTGCCGCGACCCGTGGCCTCGGCCAGCTCGAAGGCCGGCTCGAGGGCCCCGGCGCCCAGGTACGGGCTCAGCGTCACGGCATCGGCGCGAAGCGAGGACTCCTCGGCCAGCCAGGTGCGGGCATAGGCCTGCATGGTGGAGCCGATGTCCCCGCGCTTGGCGTCGGCGATGGAGAGGATCCCGGCCTGACGGCAGGCCTCCAGGGTCTGCTCCAGGACGCCCATCCCGGAGGAGCCGTAGGCCTCGTACCAGGCCACCTGCGGCTTGATCGCGGCCACCCGGCCCTCGAGGGCCTCCACGACGCCGATGGAGAAGCGCAGCAGCCCCGCCGGTGTCTGGGGCAGCCCCCAGGCCTCCAGCAGCGAGGGATGGGCGTCGATCCCGACGCACAGCGGACCGTGCTCGGCGATCGCCGCCGCCGCGCGGGTGCCGAAGCTGGGTGCCGCCGGCTCAGCCACGGGCGGGCTCCGCCGACTCGCGAGCGGCGGCCACCGACTCGCGCAGCCGCTGCTCGTGGACCTGCAGCGGCGTGACGTCCCAGGTGTGCTCGCGCAGCGCCGTCACGGCCTGCACCACGGCACCCAGCTGGGCCACAGTGGTCACGATCGGCATGCCGACCGAAGTAGCCGCGGCTCGGATCTCGTAGCCGTCGCCGCGGGAGTCCCCGCCGCTGGAGGGCGTGTTGAAGACCAGGTCGATCTCGCCCGCCTCGATCAGGTCCACGACGGTGCGCTCCGTCGAATCGCGATCGGAGATCTTGGCGACCACCGTCGAGTCGATCCCGTTGCGGCGAAGCACCTTGGCGGTTCCGCCGGTGGTCACGATCTCGAAGCCGAGATCGCGGAACATGCGCACATAGGCCACCGCGGCGCGCTTGTCCTTGTTCGCGACCGAGACGAAGACCCGGCCCTGCGTGGGCAGCGCCACCCCCGCGCCGGCCTGGGCCTTGGCGAAGGCGGTGTCGTAGTGCTCGTCGATGCCCATGACCTCGCCTGTCGAGCGCATCTCGGGGCCCAGCAGCGAGTCCACGGCACGGCCCTCGGCGGTGCGGAAGCGGGCGAACGGGAGCACGGCCTCCTTCACGGCCACCGCGGCGTCGTCCGGCAGGTGCGAGCCGTCGCCCTCGGGCAGCAGCGTCCCGTCGGCGCGCAGCTGCCGGATGGAGACTCCGGTGCCGATCAGCGCCGCAGCCTTGGCCAGCTGCACGCCGGTGGCCTTGGAGACGAACGGCACGGTGCGCGAGGCGCGCGGGTTGGCCTCGATGACGTAGAGGATGTCCGCGGCCAGGGCGAACTGGATGTTGATCAGCCCGCGCACCCCCACACCGGCGGCGATCGCCCCGGTGGCCTGGCGCACGCGCTCGAGCACGTCCGGGCCCAGGGTGACCGGCGGAAGGGTGCACGCCGAGTCGCCGGAGTGGATGCCGGCCTCCTCGAGGTGCTCCATGATCCCGCCCACGTACAGGCTCTGTCCGTCGTAGAGGGCGTCGACGTCGATCTCGATCGCGTCCTCGAGGAACTTGTCGATCAGCGCCGGGCGCTGCGGCGAGACCTCGGTCGCGTTCTCCAGGTAGGTGCGCAGCTGGTCATCGCCGTAGACGATCTCCATGCCGCGCCCGCCCAGCACGTACGACGGGCGCACGAGCACCGGGTAGCCGATCTCGGCCGCGATCGTGCGGGCGTCCTCGAAGGTCGAGGCCGTGCCGTTGCGCGGCTGAAGCAGCCCGGCCTCGTGGAGCACGCGGGCGAAGGCGCCGCGGTCCTCGGCCAGGTCGATGGCCTCCGGCGTGGTGCCCAGGATCGGGACCCCGGCGGCCTTGAGCTGCGCGGCCAGCTTCAGCGGTGTCTGACCGCCCAGCTGCACGAACACGCCCAGCAGCCCGCCGGTGGCCCGCTCCGCGGCGATGACCTCCATGACGTCCTCGAAGGTCAGCGGCTCGAAGTACAGGCGCGTGGAGATGTCGTAGTCGGTCGAGACCGTTTCCGGGTTGCAGTTGAGCATCACGGTCTCGTAACCGGCCGCGCCCAGGGCCATCGAGGCGTGCACGCACGAGTAGTCGAACTCGATGCCCTGCCCGATGCGGTTGGGCCCGGAGCCCAGGATCAGCACGGAGTTCGCCGAGTGCTCCCCGACCTCCGTCTCCTCGTCGTAGGACGAGTAGTGGTACGGGGTGTAGGCCTCGAACTCGGCCGCGCAGGTGTCCACGGTCTTGAACACCGGGCGCACGCCCAGGGCGTGGCGCACCCCGCGCACCACGTCCTCAGAGACCAGGGCCAGCCGGCCGATCTGCTCGTCGGAGAAGCCGTGGCGCTTGGCCAGGCGCAGCGTGTCCTCGCTGAGGTCCGGATCGGCGCGCACCGTCTCGGCGACCTCGTTGAGCAGGCTGATCTGGTCCAGGTACCAGGGGTCGATCCCGGTGGCCTCGTGGACCTGGTCGATGCTCGCGCCGTTGAGCAGCGCCTGCTGCACCGCGTGGATGCGCTCGGTGGTCGAGGCGCGGGTGGCGTCGATCAGGCGCTGGATCCCGTGCGGGCCCATCTCGACCTCGGGGCGGGCGAAGTCGAAGCTCGAGCCCTTCTGCTCGAGCGAGCGCATGGCCTTCTGCAGCGCCTCGGTGAAGCTGCGCCCGATGGCCATGGCCTCGCCGACCGACTTCATGGTGGTCGTCAGCGTGGGATCGGCGGCCGGGAACTTCTCGAAGGCGAAGCGCGGGCACTTCACCACGACGTAGTCGAGCGTGGGCTCGAACGACGCCGGGGTCTTCTTGGTGATGTCGTTGGGGATCTCATCGAGGGTGTAGCCCAGCGAGAGCTTGGTCGCGATCTTGGCGATCGGGAAGCCGGTGGCCTTGGAGGCCAGGGCCGAGGAGCGCGAGACGCGGGGGTTCATCTCGATGACGACCACGCGCCCGGTCTCCGGCTCGACCGCGAACTGGATGTTGCAGCCGCCGGTGTCCACGCCGACCTCGCGGATCACGGCGATCGAGATGTCGCGCAGGTTCTGGTACTCCCGGTCGGTCAGCGTCAGCGCCGGGGCCACCGTGATCGAGTCGCCGGTGTGCACGCCCACGGGGTCGAAGTTCTCGATCGAGCAGACCACCACGACGTTGTCGTTGCGGTCGCGCATCATCTCGAGCTCGTACTCCTTCCAGCCCAGGATCGACTCCTCGAGCAGGACCTCGGAGGTCGGGCTGTACTGGATGCCGGCGCCGGCGATGCGGCGCAGGTCGGCCTCGTCGTAGGCCAGGCCCGAGCCCAGGCCGCCCATGGTGAACGACGGGCGCACGACCATCGGATAGCCGAGCTCCTCGGCGGCGGCCAGGGCCTCATCCATCGAGTGGACGATGATCGAGCGGGCGGACTCGGCGCCGCAGCGCTCCACGACGCCCTTGAAGGCCTCGCGGTCCTCGCCCAGGTTGATCGCCGCGATGTTCGCGCCGATCAGCTCGACGTCGTACTTCTCGAGCACGCCGTTGGCGTCCAGGGCGATCGCGGTGTTCAGCGCGGTCTGCCCGCCGAGGGTGGGCAGGATCGCGTCGGGGCGCTCCTGGGCGATGATCTTCTCGACCACCTCGGGGGTGATCGGCTCGACGTAGGTGGCGTCGGCGAACTCCGGGTCCGTCATGATCGTGGCCGGGTTCGAGTTCACGAGGATGACCCGCAGGCCCTCCTCCTTGAGAACCCGCAGGGCCTGGGTCCCCGAGTAGTCGAACTCGGCTGCCTGACCGATCACGATCGGGCCGGAGCCGATGACCAGGACGCTGTTGAGATCGTTCCTGCGCGGCATCAGTTCTTGGCCTCCTGGCTGGCGGTGCTCTGGGTGGTCTCTGCGACGACGGCCTCAGCCTGCGCGCCGCCGGTGAAGGGCTCGCGGGTGCGCAGCATGTCGACGAAGCGGTCGAAGAGGTAGGCGGCGTCGTGCGGACCGGCCGCCGCCTCGGGGTGGTACTGGACGGAGAACGCGGGGATGTCCAGGCAGTTCAGGCCCTCGACCACCTGGTCGTTGAGCCCGATGTGGCTGACCTCCACGCGCCCGAAGCCGCCAGCCGGGGCCTCGACGGGCCCGTCGAGCGGGGCGTCGACGGCGAAGCCGTGGTTCTGCGCGGTGATCTCCACCTTGCCTGTGCGGCGGTCCAGCACGGGCTGGTTGATGCCGCGGTGGCCGAAGGGCAGCTTGTAGGTCCCGAAGCCCAGGGCCCGGCCCAGCAGCTGGTTGCCGAAGCAGATCCCGAAGAACGGGGTGCCCGAGCGCAGGACGTCGCGCAGGACCTCGATCTGGGCCTCGGCGGTCTCCGGGTCGCCGGGGCCGTTGGAGATGAACACGCCGTCAGCGCCCAGCTCGCGGATCTGCTCGACAGTGGTGGCTGCCGGCAGCACGTGCACGCGCAGCCCGCGCTCGGCCATGCGCCGCGGGGTCATGGACTTGATGCCGAGGTCGATCGCGGCGACATCGCCGATGACCTCGCCGTCCCAGCCGTGCTCGGACGGCTCGATCGTGTGGGCCTGCTCGGTCGTCACGGTCTCGGCCAGGCGCTGCCCGGCCATCGAGGGCTGCTCGCGGACCTCCGCCAGCAGCTCGTCGACGGTGCGCGAGCCCAGCGCCTCGCCCGAGAAGATCCCGGCGCGCATGGACCCGGCGCTGCGCAGGTGGCGGGTCACCGCGCGGGTGTCGATGTCGCGGATGCTGACGATGCCCTGCTCGGCCAGCAGCTCGTCCAGGGTCTTCTCATTGCGCCAGTTCGAGGCCACACGGGCGGCGTCGCGCGCGGCGTAGCCGGCGACCCACACGCGGCGGGACTCGTCGTCCTGCGCGTTCGTGCCCGTGTTGCCCACGTGCGGAGCGGTCATGACCACGATCTGGCCCGCGTACGACGGGTCGGTCAGGGTCTCCTGGTAGCCGGTCATCCCGGTCGAGAACACAGCCTCGCCGAGGGTGCGGCCTTCAGCGCCCCAGGCGCTGCCGCGGAAGGTGCGCCCGTCCTCCAGGACGAGAATCGCAGGGGTGAGGGGGTGTGCGGTCACGGAGCAGTCTCCTGGTTCTGCGATGCGGAAGCGGCGCCCTCGTGGGGCGTCTCGGAAGTCTGTGCGGTGCCGTAGGCGGCCAGCGCCTCGAGCAGCCGGGGGCGATCCTGGGAGCCCTGCGGCCGGAAGCCGGTGTCCACCGGCTCGCCCGCGAAGTCCCAGGTCACCATGACGAGCCCGCCGGGCTCGACGAACTTGCCGACCATGCCGGAGCCGGTGCCGTAGTCGGTGACGCGCTCGGCGGCGATCCACACGGGCTCGGCGCCCGTCCGGTCGATGAGCAGGCCGTCCTCGTAGAGGAAGACCCGGGCCCGGGTGCGCACGCCCAGGCCGTGGCCGACCAGGCGGTCCATGGTGTTGCCGTGGCGGGTCGTGGCCACGTACATGCCGTCCACGTGCCCGAGCGGGTCGCGCTGCTCGATGTCCGAGGGCAGCTCAGGCAGCGGCGCACGGGACTCGTCGCGGTTGCGGCGACGGCGCCAGGCCAGCGCAGCCGGCACCAGGACCACGAGCACGACGGCGATGCCCCACAGGGCGGTCTGCAGCCTGACATCCATGCCGCTCACCGCCCCTGGTACGGGCCGCCGACGCTGCGGGCGGCGTCGGGATGGGGGCTGGAGAGCTCGCCGTCGAGCACGACGGGGTGCCCGCGCAGCAGGGTCGCGCGGACCGAACCGGGCAGGGTCAGGCCGCGGTAGGGGCTGTTGCGCCCCTTGCTGGCGTGGGCCTCGGGATCCACGACGGTCTCGGCGGCCGGGTCGAAGAGCACGATGTTGGCGGGCTCCCCCTCGGCCAGCGGTCGGCCCTGCTCCCCCAGTCCGCCGATGCGCGCCGGGGTCTCGGAGAGCACCCGGGCCACGTCCGCCCAGGTGAGCAGGCCGGTGTCCACGAGGGTGTGCTGAGCGATCGACAGCGCGGTCTCCAGCCCGGTCATGCCGTGGGCCGCACCGGACCACTCGCACTCCTTGTCCTGGCGCGGGTGCGGTGCGTGATCGGTGCCGATGACGTCGATCGTGCCGTCGGCGACCGCCTGGCGCACGGCCTGGACGTCCTCCTCGGTGCGCAGCGGCGGGTTGACCTTGTAGACGGGGTCGAAGGTGCGCACGAGCTCGTCGGTGAGCAGCAGGTGGTGCGGGGTGACCTCGGCCGTGACGTCGATCCCGCGCTCCTTGGCCCAGCGCACGAGCTCGACCGATCCCTTGGTGGAGAGGTGGCAGATGTGCAGGCGCGAGCCCACGTGCTGCGCGAGCAGGACGTCACGGGCGATGATCGCCTCCTCGGCGACCGCCGGCCAGCCGCCCAGGCCGAGGTCCGCCGAGACGGAGCCCTCGTTCATCTGGGCGCCCTCGGTCAGGCGCGGGTCCTGCGCGTGCTGGGCGACGACGCCGTCGAAGGTCTTGACGTACTCGAGAGCCCGGCGCATCAGCAGCGGGTCGTGGACGCACTTGCCGTCATCCGAGAAGACGCGCACGGCGGCCCGCGACTCGGCCATGGCCCCGATCTCGGAGAGCTGCTCGCCGGCCAGTCCGACGGTCACGGCGCCGATGGGCTGGACCTGCGCCCAGCCGGCATCGCGGCCCAGGCCCCAGACCTGCTCGACCACGCCGGCGGTGTCGGCCACCGGGTCGGAGTTGGCCATGGCGAAGACTGCGGTGAAGCCGCCGCGGGCGGCTGCGCGCGTGCCGGTCTCCACGGTCTCGGCGTCCTCGCGGCCGGGCTCGCGCAGGTGGGTGTGGATGTCGACCAGTCCGGGCAGCGCGATCAGGCCCTGGGCCTCGATCACCCGGGCATCGGAGTCCTCGAGACCCTCGCCGATGCGCTCGATGCGGCCGTCGGCCACGAGCAGGTCGGCCGTGCGCTCGCCCAGCAGGCTCGCGCCGCGGATCAGCCAGCGCTGCGCGCCGGTCGCGGACGGTTCGTTGGCGGGGCTCATCGGGTCTCCTCAGTGCTGAAGGGATCGGCGCCGGCGGTCTCGTCCTCGCCGGTCAGCAGCAGGTACAGGCAGGCCATGCGCACGGAGACGCCGTTGGCGACCTGGCGCAGCACGGTCGAGCGCGGCGAGTCGGCGGCCTCGGAGGAGATCTCCAGGCCGCGGTTCATAGGGCCGGGGTGCATGATCGCCGTCTCCAGCCCGGCGGCATCCAGCAGCTGCAGGCGCTCGTGGGTCAGGCCCCAGGTCCGGGCGTACTCGGCCTCGGACGGGAAGAACGCCGCGTGCATGCGCTCGCGCTGCACGCGCAGCATCATCACGGCATCCGGGCCCTCGGCCAGGGCCTCGTCCAGGTCGAAGCGCACCTCAACCGGCCAGTGCTGCACGCCCACGGGCACCAGCGTGGGCGGGGCCACCAGGGTCACCCGGGCGCCGAGCGTGGACAGCAGCCACATGTTGGAGCGGACCACGCGCGAGTGCAGGACATCGCCCACGATCACCACGTGCATGCCGGCAAGGTCGGTGCCCGTGGGGTCCACCCCGGCCAGGCGGGCGCGGTGCTGGCGCAGGGTCATGGCATCGAGCAGCGCCTGGGTGGGGTGCTCGTGCTTGCCGTCTCCGGCGTTGAGCACGGCGGCGTCGATCCACCCGGAGGTCGCCAGCTGCTGCGGGGCGCCCGAGGCGCCGTGGCGGATCACCACGGCGTCGGCGTTCATGGCCATCAGGGTCTGGGCGGTGTCCTTGAGGGACTCGCCCTTGGAGACCGAGGAGCCCTTGGGCGAGAAGTTCAAGACGTCGGCCGACAGGCGCTTGGCGGCGGTCTCGAAGGAGATGCGGGTGCGCGTGGAGTCCTCGAAGAACAGGTTCACGACGGTGCGGCCGCGCAGCGCCGGCAGCTTGCGCACGGACTGCTGCCCCAGCTCCCCCATCCGCTCGGCGGTGTCGAGGATCTGCAGGGCCTCGGCGCGGGTCATCTCCCGCGTGCTCAGCAGGTGCTTCATCCCTCGATCACCACCTGGTCGGTCTCCTGAGCGCTCGCCTCGGCGCTTCCGTCGATCTCGGACAGCCGCACGCGGACCCGCTCCTGGGAGGAGGTGGGGAGGTTCTTGCCGACGAAGTCGGCGCGGATCGGCAGCTGGCGGTGACCGCGGTCGACCAGCACGGCCAGCCGCACGATCTCCGGGCGTCCCAGCTCCGTGAGGGCGTCCAGGGCCGCACGGATGGTGCGACCGGAGTAGAGGACGTCGTCCACCAGGACCACGGTGCGGCCGTCGATGCCGGCCTCGGGCAGGCGGGTGGGCCAGGGGACGCGCGAGCCGGAGGTGCGCAGGTCGTCGCGGTACATGGTGACGTCGAGCTGGCCGAGGGAGGTCTGCGGATCGAAGTCGTCGAACTGGGCGAGCTTGGCCGCCAGTCGCTGCGCCAGCGGATAGCCGCGGCGCGGGATGCCCATGAGCACGAGGCTCTCAGCGCCCCGGTTGGACTCCAGGATCTCGTGGGCGATGCGCGTCAGCGCCCTGTCGATGTCGGCCGGAGCCAGGATCCGCCGTGCGCTCGACGCGCCGCCGTCCTGCTCGCGGCCCGAGCTGTGCGTCGCCGTCTCGCGGAGGTTCTCCTCTGCCACGGTGCGCCTCCTTCCCCGCCTCTCCGGACGGACTTCAAGGGTGCTGTGCCGACGGCAACCCTAGCACCGGGGACCCTGTTCCCCGGACGGGCTCTGCCGCTCGTGCGGCCATCGGCCAGGGGCCCGGACATGCGCGCGCACCGGTGCGGGGCACCGGTGCGCGTGTGCATGTCGGCCTGGAGCCGGCCTCAGGAGGCGTCGGTGCGCCCTGCGGAGCCTTCCTCCTGCTCGTCGGAGCCGGGCGCCAGGACCTGCGCGCCCTCGAGCTCGGCCTCGTCGAAATCGGGCAGGGCCACACCCTGCTCCTGCTCGGCGGACTCGGCCAGGACCTGCGCCACCGTGGGCTGGTCCGCTGCCTCGGGATCCGCCTGCTGGGCGGCCAGCAGAGTGGGCTTGATCTTCTGCAGGCGCCCGAGCAGGCCGTTGACGAAGTTCGGGGAGTCGTCGGTCGACAGCTCGCGGGCCAGCCCCACGGCCTCGGCCACGGCGACGGCGTCCGGGACGTCGTCGTTGTAGAGCAGCTCCCAGGCCCCCACGCGCAGCAGCGTGCGGTCCACGGCGGGCATCCGCTCCAGCGTCCAGCCGCGAGACCAGGTCTGCACGGCCTCGTCGATCTCCTGGCGGCGCAGCAGCACCCCGCGGATGATCTCCTCCGTGTAGGCGCCGAGCTGCTTGTCGTCGTGGGCGCGGCGCCGGCTCATGACCTCGAGCGCGGGCTCGTCGCGCTGCTCGGCCTCGAAGAGGACCTCGACAGCCCTGGTGCGGGCCCTTCCGCGTGCGCTCATTCGGAGACGCGGCCGAGGTAGTCGCCCGTGCGGGTGTCGACCTTGACGCGCGTGCCCTCCTCGACGAACAGCGGGACCTGGATCTGGTAGCCGGTCTCGACGGTGGCGGGCTTGGTGCCGCCGGTCGAGCGGTCGCCCTGCAGACCCGGGGCCGACTCGGTGATCTCGAGCACGACCGACGGGGGCAGCTCGATGTACAGGGGGGTGCCCTCGTTGAACGCGATGGTGGCGTTGGAGGCCTCGAGCATGAAGTTCTCGGCATCTCCCACCACGGCGGCCGGGATGGTCACCTGGTCGAAGGTGTCGTTGTCCATGAAGACGAAGTCCTCGCCGTCCTTGTACAGGTACTGGTACTCGGAGCGGTCGACCGTGGCGGTCTCGACCTTGGCGCCGGCGTTGAAGGTCTTGTCGACGACCTTGCCGGAGGTGATGTTGCGCATCTTGGTGCGCACGAAGGCGCCGCCCTTGCCCGGCTTGACGTGCTGGAACTCGATGACGCTCCAGAGATTGCCGTCGATCTTCAGGACGGTGCCGTTCTTGATGTCGTTCGAGGTGGCCATGCTCTCTCTCTCGTCGCCGGGGCGTCCGAAAAGCGCGGACGGGTGCGGATCGCAGGACACTCTAGCAAGGCGGGCGCCGCCGCGATCCCGGGGGCGGCGCCTGTCGGGGGCCTCAGACCGCGACCTCCTGGTACACCGCGTAGAGGATCGACGGGTCGGGAACCTCCATGATGCGGGGACGGGCGATGCCGTCCAGCACCACGAAGCGCAGCAGGCCGCCGCGGGTCTTCTTGTCCCGCTTCATGACCTCCAGCAGCTTGGGCCACTGGTCGAAGCGGTAGGCGACCGGCAGCCCCAGGGACTCCAGGATGCTGCGGTGGCGCTCCACGACCTCGTCCGAGAGCGTGCCGTTGGTGCGGCCCAGCTCGGCGGCGAACATCATGCCGACCGAGACGGCGGCGCCGTGGCGCCACTGGTAGCGCTCGTTCTGCTCGATCGCATGCCCCAGGGTGTGGCCGTAGTTGAGCATCTCGCGCTCCCCCGCCTCCCGCAGGTCCCCGGAGACGACGCCCGCCTTGACCCGGATGGTGCGCTCCACGAGCTCGCGCAGCACGGGTGAGGCCGGGTCGGTGGCCTCCTCCAGCTGCTGCTCGATCAGCTCGAGGATCCGCTCATCGGCGATGAACCCGCACTTGACCGTCTCGGCCATGCCCGTGAGCAGCTCGTTGCGCGGCAGGGTGGACAGCACGTCGAGGTCGCACAGCACGCCGGCCGGCGGATGGAACGAGCCCACGAGGTTCTTGCCCTCGGAGGTGTTGATCCCGGTCTTGCCGCCCACCGCGGCATCGACCATGCCCAGGAAGGTCGTGGGCACGTGCACCACGCGGATGCCGCGCAGCCAGGTCGCGGCCACGAAGCCGGCCAGATCGCTCACCGCTCCGCCCCCGACCGAGACGATGGCGTCGGTGCGGGTGAAGTCGGCCTGGCCCAGAGCCTGCCAGCAGAAGCCCGCGACCTCCAGGCGCTTGCCCTCCTCGGCATCCGGGATCACGGCCTGGAAGGCCTGGTAGCCCTCCCCCTGCAGCTGCTCGACGACCACCTGGCCGTTGGCCTCGAGGGCCTGCGGGTGGATGACGAGCACCTTCTGGACTCGGCTGCCCAGGATCTCGGCCAGGTGGCCCATCAGGCCTCTGCCCACGAGGACCTCGTACTCGTCCTCGGGGCGCGAGCCGGTCACGGGGATGCGTGTGGTGGTCATGGCTCTCCTTCGCTGTGCGCTCCGCGCGACGAGGCGCGTCACGAGCGGTTCGTGCGGTGGTCTGTCTCGATGGACTCAGCCGGCGGCCTGGCGGCGCAGGGCCTGGATCTCCTCGTGCAGGTCCTCGGCGATCCTGGAGATCGGGCGGTTGCCGCTGGCGTCCAAGCGGATGTCCGCCAGGGCCTCGTAGGTGTCCCGGCGCTGCGCCATCAGATCGCGCCAGCGCTGCACGGGGTCTCCCTTGAGCATGGGGCGGTTGCCCGCCCGACGCAGCCGGCGGCGCACGGAGCGCTCGTCGATCTCCAGGTAGGCGACCATCTGGTGCTGCAGCAGGGCCTCGACCGAGGCCGTCATGGGAGCGCCGCCGCCCAGCGAGATGATCGAGTCGTCCAGCGACTCGTCCTCCAGCAGCTCGGCGATGGTCTCCGCCTCGATCCTGCGGAACTCGTCCTCGCCCCGGGCCTCGAACAGCTGCGGTATCTGCCCGTGGCGCTGCACGATCAGCGAGTCCGAGTCGGCGTAGCCGTAGCCGTAGCGCCGGGCCATGTACTTGGCCAGGTGCGATTTGCCCGCGGCCATGGGCCCGATCAGCACGACCGGGCCCTGGGAGGGCCCCAGATCCGCCTGCGGATCCGGGGCCGCGGGAGGACGACGTCGGCTCACGCGTTGCGCTCCGGCGCAGGCCCCTCCGTGCCCTCGAACGCGCCGAGCTCGCCGCTCGAGCGCAGCGCCTCCGGGATGGCGGCCAGGTAGGCGTCCTTGTTGCGCACGGTCTCGGCGATCGAGTCGCCGCCGAACTTCTCGAGCGCGGCCTCCGCGAGCACGAGCGCGACCATGGCCTCGGCCACCACGCCGGCGGCCGGCACGGCGCAGACGTCCGAGCGCTGGTGGTGGGCCCGGGAGGCATCGCGCGTGGCGATGTCCACGGTGCGCAGCGCCTTGGGGACGGTCGCGATGGGCTTCATGGCAGCCCGCACGCGCAGGACGTCTCCGATGGACATGCCGCCCTCGATGCCGCCCGCGCGGTTGGAGACGCGGTGCACGCGGCCGTCATCGCCGATCATGATCTCGTCGTGGGCCTGCGTGCCGGGACGCGCGGCGGTGAGGAAGCCGTCGCCGACCTCCACGCCCTTGATCGCCTGGATGCCCATCAGCGCACCGGCCAGGCGCGAGTCCAGGCGGCGGTCCCAGTGCACGTAGGAGCCCAGGCCCGGAGCCAGTCCGTAGGCCAGGACCTCGACGACGCCGCCGAGGGTCTCGCCGTCCTTGTGCGCGGCGTCGACGGCCTCGACCATCTTCGCCGAGGTCTCGGCGTCGTGGCAGCGCAGCGGATCGGCGTCCAGGGCCTCGACGTCGCCGGGCACCGGGCGGGCCGCGTCGATCGGGGATTCGACGCCGCCCACAGCGGTCGTGTGCGAGACCAGGCCGACGCCCAGGGCCTCGAGGATCGCAGCGGCCACGGCGCCCAGGGCCACGCGCGTGGCGGTCTCCCGGGCAGAGGCGCGCTCGAGCACCGGACGGGCCTCGTCGTGGCCGTACTTCTGCATGCCGGTGAAGTCGGCGTGACCGGGACGCGGGCGGGTGAGCGCGGCATTGCGGGCGCGGCCCTCGAGCAGCGCAGGGTCCACAGGATCGGCGGACATGACCGTCTCCCATTTGGGCCACTCGGTGTTGGCGATCTCGATCGCCACCGGACCGCCCTGGGTCAGGCCGTGGCGCACGCCGCCCAGCAGCCGCACGCGGTCCTGCTCGAACTTCATGCGCGCGCCGCGGCCGTAGCCGAGGCGGCGTCGGGCCAGCGCGGCCTGGATGTCGGCCGAGGTCAGGCTGACCCCGGCGGGAACGCCCTCGATGATGCCCACGAGGGCTTCTCCGTGGGACTCACCAGCACTCAGCCAGCGCAGCATGTTCAGCCTCTCTTCGTCCTGGGCTCCTCGCGCGGTCGCGGGAGCATGTGGGTGATTCCTCGGCGTTCGTGCCGAGCGCAGCTCGTGCCCCGAAGGGGCTCAGGAGCTGCGCAGGACCGCCTCGGCCAGCTCGGGCCGCCCGGCGGCGGTGCACAGGGCGCGGATCACCGCGTGCTCCTGGGGCAGGGTCTGGTCGATCGAGCGACCGGTGAACAGCCGGATCTGATCCAGTGCCTGCAGCACGAGCATATCCAGCCCGGGGACCACCGTGCCCCCTGCCCGCTGCCATGCCCGCGCCAGCGCCGAGGGCCAGGGGTCGTAGGCGGCATCCAGCAGGGTTCCACCGGTGCTGCGCCCGGGCACCGAGGCCAGCTGCGCGGCCAGGTCATCGGCGCCGTGCGGCGGCAGGGTCGAGACCACCAGATCCGATCCGGCCAGATGCTCCGCCGCGGCGTCCCAGTCCCGGATCCGCAGCGGCAGCCCGAGGCGCTCAGCGGCCTCGACCGCGCGCCCGGCGCGCTGTGGCGAGCGGACCCACAGCTCGATCTCCTCGGCACCCAGCTGCCGCAGGGCGGCCAGGGCCGCCGTGGCCGTCCCGCCGCCGCCGAGCACCGAGGCCCGCGCACCCTCCGGAACCGCGCCGGCCGCCCGCAGCGACGCAGCGATCCCGGCGACGTCCGAGTTGTGCCCCAGCAGGGAGCCGTCGGAGCGCGGGCGCAGCGTGTTGACCGTGCCGACGGCCGCCGCCTGATCGCTCAGCTCGTCGGCCAGCTCGGCGGCCTCCGACTTCAGGGGCATGGTCACCGACATCCCCTGCCAGGCCGGATCCTGGCGCAGCAGCGCGATCTGCCCGGTGAGCTCGCCCTCCTCGAGGTCGTAGGCCCGATAGTCGATCGCCTCCCCCAGCACCCGGTAGGCGGCCTCGTGCAGCCGAGGCGACAGGGAGTGGCCGATCGGATGGCCGGCCACCCCCGCGTGGGCAGTGCTCACTGACACTTGTCCTCGTTCTCGGAGCACCACTGCTGGTACTCGTCGACGTTCTCCGCGTGCTCCTCGAGCGTGGAGGCGAACTTCGTCTCACCGGTGTCGAGGTTGACCGTGACCCAGTAGTAGTAGTCGTTCTCCGCCGGGTTGGCCGCCGCGTCGATGGCCTCGGTGCTCGGCGAGCCGATCGGGCCCACGGGCAGGCCCGGGTTGGCGTACGTGTTGTACTCGTTCGACTTGTCCTCCTTCTCCTCCTCGGAGATGTGGACGGTCGTCTCGCCCAGGCCGTAGGCCACCGAGGCGTCCGACTGGATGAGCCCGCCGGTTCCGGCGTCCGGGTTGTCCAGGCGGTTGTAGATCGCTCCCGCGACGTCGTCGTAGATGTCCGGCACGCCCTCGAACTCGACGATCGAGGCCACGGTGAGGATCTCGAACTCGTCCTCCTCGGTCACGCCTGCGTCCTCGAGCGCGCTGTTCGTGGAGTCGACCATCTCCTGGAGGATCTCCTCCGGGGTAGCATCCAGCGGGAAGCGGTACTCGCCCGGGTGCAGGTAGCCCTCGATCGTGGGGAACTCGTCCGAGATGCCGTACTGCGTGGGATCCTCGGCAGCGTCCTCGAAGTCCTGCACCGAGTGCCCGGTGGACTCGGAGAGGATCTGGAACGTCTCGTCCATGCGGACCGTGCGCGGGACGGCGGCGTAGTCGGTCGCCTCCTCCTCCTGCATCAGCCTCGAGACGGCGGCCTCCGAGCTCATCTGACGATTGAGCTCGTACTCCCCCGGCTGCACGAAGTCGCCCGCATGGCCCTCGTTGAAGACCTCCATGAAGCGCTCGCCGTCGGCGACGATGTCCTCCTCCTCCAGAGTGACCGCGATCTGTTCGACGGTCGCGCCCTCCTGGACGGTGAAGGTCACAGGGTCCTGGCCCTCGCCGCGGTAGTCGTGGCGCTCGAACCACCCGAAGGTGGAGCCCAGCACGGTCACGGTGAGCACCACGGCCACGGTGAACAGCGCGATGGCCCCCAGCAGCGACATGTTGTGCTTCTGGGTCAGCCGACGCAGCTCTTCCGGCGATCGGTTCTCGGCCTCGAAGGCCCCCGCGATCTCGCGCGATTCGCGCCGCGGCCCCCCGCTGGTGCCGGCCGAGTCCTCGGTGTGCGCGTCAGTGCGCGGGTCCTGGTCGCTCACGACAGGTCTCCCTCCGGATGGGCGGTCGTCTCCGCGGAGGCGACCGTGGTCTGGTGTGCTCCGGAGCCGGCGTCGGCTCCGTCAGCGGGGGGAACCTCCACTCCGGCCGGCCCGCCGGAACGATGGATCATGGACAGTGCGGCCTCGAGGATGGTGACCGCCGCCTGGCGGTCCACCTTGTCCCGATGCTCGCGTCGGGACACGCCCGCTTGGAGCAGGGCGCGATGGGATTCGGCGGAGCTCCAGCGCTCGTCGAGCATGCGCACGGGCACCGACCAGCCCTTGGCCGCCAGGCGCCGCTGCAGCCCCTGGGCCCAGGCGATCGCCGCGCGCGTGGAGTCGGTGTGCCCGCCGGACATGGCCAGCGGCAGCCCGACGACGACCTCGACGACCTCGTGCTCGTGGACCAGGTTGGCCGCGAGCTTGATGTCGAAGCCCTTGCGGCGGTCCCGCTCGAGCGTGGTCAACGGGGTGGCCAGGATGCTCTCGGGGTCGGACAGGGCCACGCCCACGCGCACGGTGCCGACGTCGACGCCCAGGCGCCGACCCGGCCGGATGGCCGTCGGCGCCTGCGCGCTGAGCTGTTCGGAGGACACGGCCAAGGCCTCAGGCCCCTGCTCCGGTGCGCAGCTCGGCCTGGATGGCCTCGAGCGCAGCCCCGGTGCGGGCGGGGTCCTGGCCGCCGCCCTGGGCGAGGTCGTCCTTGCCGCCTCCGCCGCCGCCGAGCACGCCTGCGGCGGTGCGCACGAGCGCCCCGGCCTTGGCTCCGGCCGCGCGGGCGGCCTCGGTGGTGGCCACGAGCACGAGCGGACGCCCGTTGGAGGCACCGGTCACGGCCACGACGGCGGCACGATCATTCAGGCGCCCGCGCAGGTCCAGGGCCAGTGCACGCAGGTCGTCCGCTCCGGAGACCTCGCCCATGTCGTGGGCCAGCACCGTCAGCGAGCCGATCTGCTGTGCCTGATCCAGCAGCGAGCCCGCCTGGGCCTGCAGCTTCTCGCGGCGCAGCTCGCCGAGCTGGCGCTCCGTCTCCTTGAGCTTGTCCAGGGTCGACTGGAGGCGCTCGGGCAGCTCCTGCGAGGACTGCACCTTGAGCATGTCGGTCAGCTGGCTGACGAGCGTGCGCTCGGCGGCCAGGTGGTTGAACGAGTCCAGGCCCACCAGGGCCTCCACGCGCCGGTTGCCCGAGCCCACGGAGCCCTCCGAGATCAGCGACAGCGAGCCGATCTGCGCGGTGTCATCGACGTGCGTGCCGCCGCACAGCTCGCGCGACCACTCGCCGTTCATCTCGACCACGCGCACGACGTCGCCGTACTTCTCGCCGAACAGGCTCATGGCGCCCAGGGCGCGGGCCTCATCGAGCGGCATCTCACGGGTGAAGACCTCGTGGTCGTCGTGGATCACGGCGTTGGCCAGGCCCTCGACCTCCTGCTTCTGCGCCGTGGTCAGGCCCTCGCCCCAGCTGAAGTCGAAGCGCAGGTAGCCCTCCTTGTTGAAGGAGCCGCGCTGGACAGCCTCGGGGCTGAGCACCTCGTGCAGCGCCGCGTGGACGATGTGCGTGGCCGAGTGCGCCATCTCGCCGTCGCGGCGGCGGCGGACGTCGATCGCGGCCGTGACCTCGGCGCCCACGGCGACCTCGCCGGAGACGACCTTGCCGCGGTGGACTGACAGGCCCTTGACGGGCTGCTGGACGTCCGCGACCCGGATCACGAAGCCGTCGCCGGAGATCGTGCCCGTATCTGCGGCCTGGCCGCCGGACTCGGCGTAGAACGGGGTCGTCTCGAGCACGACCTCGACCTCCTGGCCCTCGGAGGCGGCCGGAGCCGTCTGCCCGTCCACGAGCAGGGCGCGGATCGTGGTCGCGGTGGAGAACTCGTCGTAGCCGGTGAAGATCGAGCCGCGCTGCTCCTGCAGGGCGCGCAGCACCGAGAGGTCCTCGAAGCCGCCCTTCTTGGCCTTGGCATCCGCGCGGGCGCGCTGGCGCTGCTCCTCCATCAGGGAGCGGAAGGCCGTCTCGTCGACCGCGACACCGGCCTCAGCGGCCATCTCGAGGGTCAGGTCGATCGGGAAGCCGTAGGTGTCGTGCAGGGCGAAGGCATCGGCACCGCCGACCGACTCGCCCTGGGCCTTGGCCGCGGAGACTGCCTGGTCCAGGCGAGCCGTGCCGGACTCGATCGTCTTCAGGAACGCCTTCTCCTCGGCGTAGGCGATCCGGGAGATGCGCTCGAAGTCGTCCTTGACCACCGAGTAGACCTTGCCCATGACCTCGGAGGAGGCCGGCAGCAGAGTCGGCAGGCACGGCTCGGTCACGCCCAGCAGGCGCATGGCGCGGATCGCGCGGCGCAGCAGGCGGCGCAGGATGTAGCCGCGGCCCTCGTTGCCGGGCACCACGCCGTCGCCGATGAGCATCAGCGAGGAGCGCACGTGATCGGCGACCACGCGCATGCGGACGTCGTCCTCGTAGCCCTCGTCCCCGGGGTTCTCGGAGCCGCGGTACTTGCGGCCGGAGAGCTTCTCGGCGGCGTCCAGGACGGGACGGACCTGGTCGGTCTCGTAGAAGTTCTCCACGCCCTGCAGCAGCATGGCCATGCGCTCGACGCCCATGCCGGTGTCGATGTTCTTCTTGGGCAGTTCCCCCAGGATCTCGTAGTCCTTGCCGCTGCCCTCGCCGCGCTGGTACTGCATGAACACGAGGTTCCAGATCTCGATGTAGCGGTCGTCATCCGCGGCGGGGCCGCCCTCCTTGCCGTAGCGGGGGCCGCGGTCGTAGAAGATCTCGGAGTCGGGACCGGCCGGGCCCGGCTGGCCGGTGTCCCAGAAGTTCTCCTCCTTGGGCATGCGCTGGATGCGCTCATCCGGCACGCCCACGGTCTCGCTCCACAGCGCGTAGGACTCCTCGTCGTGCTCGTAGATCGTGATCCACAGCCGCTCGGGATCCAGCCCGAAGCCGCCGTTCTCCACGGAGCTGGTCAGCAGCTCCCAGGCGAACGGGATGGCCTTCTCCTTGAAGTAGTCGCCGAAGGAGAAGTTGCCCGCCATCTGGAAGAACGTGCCGTGGCGGGCGGTCTTGCCCACCTCGTCGATGTCGAGCGTGCGGATGCACTTCTGGACGGAGGTCGCGCGGTCGTACGGCGCCTGCTCCTGGCCCAGGAAGTACGGGATGAAGGGGACCATGCCCGCGATGGTGAACATCGAACCGGGCGCGGTCGAGACCAGGGACGCCGACGGCACGACCGTGTGTCCCTTCTCCTCGAAGAAGCTCAGCCAGCGCTCGGTGATCTCGTGGGTCAGCATGTTGTCCTCTTGGTCCTCTGGAATCGTGTCGGTCTGTGGGGGAATCGGCAGGAGCCGATCCGTGCGTCGCGGGTCAGGACCCGCCGCGGGAGCTCTCGACAGTCGCGTGGTCGTCGTGCTCGATGATCGTCTGCTCGTCTGCCCGGGGCCCGGGCTGGAGCTCAGCTGCAGCGCGCCCGCTCAGCCGCTCCGCCGCAGCCTCGCTGCGGCTTCCTGCACCGGAGCCGCCGAGCTGATCCCGCAGCTCGGTCTCGGCCTGGTCCATGCCCGCGCGGATGTCCTGGACTACGCGCAGCACGCGTGTGCCCAGCCGGTTCTCCCGCACGGGCACCTCGAGGCCCTGATCCGCCGGCTCGACGGCGCCGCGCCCGCGCTCGACAGCCTGGGCGAGCGCCTGACGACCGCGGTCGCTGCCGACGGCCCGACCGGCGCCTGCGCCCACGGCGGCGCCGGCCGCCAGAACGGCGAGCCTGGTCAATGCGCTCATGCGTGGGGTCCTTCCGCGTCTCGGCGCTCGGGCTGGTCGGCCTGGTCGGGATCGCGCCGTGCTGAGCTGCGCTCGACGGACTCCCCGGACATGCTCTCACCCTGGGGCCGCTGCGCGGATGAGGCGCCCGTCTCGGGGCTGTCGGAGGGCGAATCCGTATCCCACTCCGTGCCCTCCCACCAAGCGCCGCCCTGCTCGCTCACGGGCATCCCATGAGCGGGGGCCGTGCGTCCCGGCACGGACTGCTCATCGCGCGGGAAGGAGCCGGCGTGATCGGTCGGTGCCGTCTCGGTGCGATCCAGATCCTCGGCGGCACCCGGGCGGGCGGCATGCTCGGCCTCGCGGGCCCTGCGGCGCTCCTCACGACGGGCCCGCACGGCATCGCCGCTGAAGGCCCGGCGCACGCCGGAGGAGAACGCGGCCGTCTTGATGATGGGCTGGCCCACGGTCGAGGCCACCAGGGAGGTCATGGCCGACATGCTCGCCGAGGCGTCCGAGACGCTGTCGGTGATGACATCGACCTTCTCGAGCTGCGAGTTGGTCGTGGCGACCGTGCGCGTGACCTCCTCGAGCAGCGGCTCGGTCTCGTCGTTGAGGTCGCGGATCAGGATCCGCAGCTCATCGAAGACGCGGCCCAGCTTGACGATCGGGACCGCCAGCAGAGCGACGAGCACTGCGAACACGCCGGCGGCGATGAGCCCGGCGATGTCTCCTCCGGTCATGTGATTGGAGTGCTCCTTGCTCGGCGACGGCAGAGATCGGGAGAACCTGCCCTGGGCCGCACGTCCCGACGACGGCCGGAAGTCGGCGGCAGGGCGTGCAGTGCGGGTCCAACTGTAACCAAAAGGTCACGATCGTCGCGGCCAGCTGTGATGAGGACTTCGTGGCGTCCGCTGAAGACGCGACCCAGCACCCTTCCGTCCGATGACGCGCCGCCCCCTCCGCGACCAGCGCATACAAGTGTGTACTGTGAGCTGCACCACACCGGAGAACCGGTGTTCAGCTCTCGGATCAAGGGGGATCCATGCACCGCACCACACCCTCCCGCGCGCCGCGCGGCGGCGCCCAGACGCCGACGCCCGTCCGCAGCCGCTGTCGCTCCCGCGCCGTCGCGGCACTCATCGCCACCTCGGCCATGGCACTGACGTCCTCCGGGGGGCTGCTGCCCGCCTACGCCGCACCCGCCGCCGAGACGGGCGAGCAGCGCCAGCTCGTGCTCGCCGCAGAGGGCGTCAGCGCCGCTCAGGCCGTCGCAGCGATCGAAGCGGCCGGCGGCGAGGTCGCCGAGCGCAATGACGCGATCGGCCTGTTCACCGTCAACGGCCCCTCAGATCTGGACGAGCGCCTGGAATCCTCCGCCGCCATCGCCGGCACCATGGACGATCACGTCATCGGCTACACCCCGGATGCCCAGGCGCAGCACCGGCGCAAGGACACGGACGAGGTCGAGCGCGCCCGTGCCGACCGCCCGGCGGTGAAGGCCGACCCCAAGAACCGACGGGTGCCGCCGGGACAGGCGAAGAAGCGCCCCGAGCCCACGACCACCGCCGATGACCCCCTGCGCAGCCGGCAGTGGAACCTCGACATGATCGATGCCGACCAGGCCCACCGCACCCAGACCGGCGAGGGCGTGCGGGTCGGCGTCATGGACACCGGAGTGGACGGCACGCACCCGGACATCGCCCCCAACCTCAACACGGGCCTCTCCCGCAACTTCACCACCGACATCCCGGAGATCGACGGCGCCTGCGCCGAGGATCCCGACGGCTCCTGCGAGGACGGCAGCACCGTGGACGAGGGCGGTCACGGCACCCACGTGGCCTCCACGATCGCCTCCCCCATCAACGGGCTGGGCATCGAGGGCGTGGCCCCGGGCGCAGAGATCGTGAACCTGCGCGTGGGCCAGGACAGCGGCTACTTCTTCCTGGAGCCGACGCTCGAGGCCCTGACCTATGCCCCCACCGCGGGCGTGGACGTGGTCAACATGAGCTACTACATCGATCCCTGGGCCTTCAACTGCACGGCCAACCCGGCCGACAGCCCGGAGGAGCAGGCGCAGCAGCAGCTCACGATCGAGGCCACCAACCGGGCGCTGCGCTACGCGAAGACCCACGGGGTGACGCTGATCGCCGCCATGGGCAACTCCCACATGGACCTGGGCAACCCGCAGGTGGACGACTCGAGTCCAAACTTCCCCGAGGGCCAGGCCCGTGAGCGCACGATCGACAACTCCTGCCTGGACATCCCGACCGAGGGCGACGGCGTGCTGAGCGTCTCCGCCGTGGGGCCGTCGGGGATCAAGGCGGACTACTCCAACTACGGCACCGAGCAGACCACGGTCGCCGCCCCGGGCGGGTACTTCCGCGACTACGACGGCACCCCGCGCGGGCGCCAGCCCGGAAACATGATCCTGGCGGCCGTCCCGGCCGTCGTGGTCCGGGAGATGGGCGTGCTGGATGAGAAGGGCGAGTCCACGGACCCGTTCATCGTCAGCGAGTGCGACGCCGCCGGACAGTGCGCCTACTACGAGCACATGCAGGGCACCTCCATGGCCGCCCCGCACGCCACCGGAGTCGCCGCGCTGATCATCGGCTCCCAGGGCCAGCCCGATCGCCAGCTCGGCGGGGTGAAGCTGCAGCCGCACCGCACCGAGAAGCTGCTCGAGCTCTCCGCCCACGAGAAGGCCTGTGACGCCCCGGTGGTCTCCTATCCCGGGCGCGATGCCTCCTACACGGCGCCGTGCGAGGGCACCGCGGAGTTCAACGGGTTCTACGGCTCCGGGATCGTCAATGCCGCCAGCGCCGTGAGCCGCACGCCGCACAAGCACTGAAGATCGCCTCCGTCCCGGTGAGCCGCTGCGCGGCTCACCGGGACCAGACATGACGAAGGGCCCGCACCGTCCGAGGAGGGTGCGGGCCCTTCCGCCGACCGGACGGCCGCAAGAGCAGCCGACCGGGTGCAGGCCTGGATCAGGCCATGCGGGCGTAGTACTCGACCACGAGCTGCTCTTCGCAGGTCACGGGGATCTCCGAGCGCTCCGGCAGGCGGGTGAAGGTCGCCTGCAGCTTGTCGATCGCGACGTCCAGGTAGGCCGGGGTGTCCGGGAGGACATCCTGGTGCGCGCCTGTGGCGGCGACCTGGAACGGAGCCATCTTCTCCGAGCGCGAGTGCACGTGGATCATCTGGCCGGGCTTGACCATGAACGACGGGCGATCGACTCGCTGGCCGTCGACCATGATGTGGCGGTGCACGACGAGCTGACGGGCCTGGGCCATGGTGCGGGCGAAGCCGGCACGCAGGACCAGGGCATCGAGACGGGACTCGAGCAGGGTCAGCAGGTTCGTACCCGTACGGCCCTCGCGGCGCTTGGCCTCGACGTAGGCGCGGTGCATCTGCTTCTCGCGGATGTTGTACTGCGCGCGCAGACGCTGCTTCTCGAGCAGGCGGACCTTGTAGTCCGAGTCCTGCTTGCGACGGGCACGGCCGTGCTCGCCCGGACCGTACGGACGGCGCTCGAAGTACTTCTCGGCCTTCGGCGTCAGCGCGATGCCGAGGGCACGCGACTTGCGCACCTGGCGGCGCGCGCGATTGGCGTTGTTGGACACGATGGTCCCCTTTCATGCGGGCGCTGCGGATCCGGCACAGCAGTGCTGCGGTCCGCAGTGCATTCTGTTCGGCACGGCCTCCGTCACGGCATCTTTCCGTGCGGAGAGCTGGGGATCAGCCGCAATCCCCTCACGCTGCAGGTCACCTGCTCGAGCTCCCGGGTCCGTGCGGTTGGGACACGTCCGAGGTGCGCGAGGCAGGGCCTTGCCGGCCGACGTGTCAGCCTACCAGCTCGGGCGCCCCCGAACGGGGACGCCCGAGCCGGCAGGTCAGGAGGAGCTGGAGATCACAGGACGTCGTCGTCCATCCAGCCCAGGGTGCGCTCCACGGCCTTGTCCCAGTTGCGGGCCAGGCGCTCGCGCTCCTTCTTCTCCATGGTGGGCTCCCAGCGCTTGTCCTCCTCCCAGGCGGCGGCGACGTCGTCGATGCCGTCCCAGAACCCGACGGTGATGCCGGCCGCGTAGGCAGCGCCCAGCGCGGTGGTCTCGATGTTCTTGGGCCGGATCACCGTGGTGTTCAGCAGGTCGGCCTGGAACTGCATCAGCAGGTCGTTGGCGCTCATGCCGCCGTCCACGCGGATCTCCTTCAGCGCAGCGTCGGCGTCGGTGTCCATGGTGAGCACCACGTCGCGCGACTGGAAGGCCGCCGCCTCCAGAGCGGCCCGGGCGATGTGGCGCTTGTCCACGTAGCGGGTCAGGCCCACGATCACGCCGCGGGCGTCCGGGCGCCAATGCGGGGCGAACAGGCCCGAGAACGCCGGCACGATGTACGCCCCGCCGTTGTCCTCGACGTCGGCGGCCAGCGTCTCGGTCTCGGAGGCCGAGGAGATCAGGCCCAGGTTGTCGCGCAGCCACTGCACGAGCGAGCCGGTCACCGCGATCGAGCCCTCGAGGGCGTAGACGGGCTTCTGGTCCTCCATCTGGTAGGCCACCGTGGTGATCAGCCCGTTGTCCGAGCGCGTGAGCTCCGTGCCGGTGTTCATGAGCACGAAGTTGCCCGTGCCGTAGGTGTTCTTGATCATCCCGGGCTCGAACACGGCCTGCCCGAACGTGGCCGCCTGCTGATCCCCCAGGATGCCCGCGATCGGCACGCCGTGCAGCAGGCCCCGGCGACGGACCTCGCCGTAGACCTCGAGCGAGGAGCGGATCTCCGGGAGCATCTTCACCGGCACGCCGACCTTCTTGCAGAGGTCCTCGTTCCAGTCGAGGGTGTCGATGTTCATCAGCAGCGTGCGCGAGGCGTTCGTGACATCGGTGATGTGCACCGAATCCGGCTTGCCGCCGGTCATGTTCCACACGAGCCACGAGTCGATCGTGCCCGCGAGCAGCTCGCCCTTCTCGGCGCGCTTGCGGGCGCCCTTCACCTCATCGAGGATCCAGGCCATCTTGGGCCCGGCGAAGTAGCTGGCCAGGGGCAGGCCGGTGCGCTCCCGGAACAGCTCCTCGCCGTGCTTGTCGGCCAGCTCGTCCACGGCCTTCTGCGTGCGGGTGTCCTGCCAGACGATCGCGTTGTGGATCGGCTTGCCGGTCTCCTTCTCCCACACCACCGTGGTCTCGCGCTGGTTGGTGATGCCCACACCTGCGATCTGGTCGGAGGAGATATCGGCATCGGCCAGGGCATCGCCGACGACCTTGCGGACGTTGCGCCAGATCTCCTTGGCATCGTGCTCGACCCACCCGGCGCGCGGGAAGATCTGTTTGTGCTCCAGCTGGGCCGAGGAGACGGCCCGGCCCTTCTGGTCGTAGACGACCGCCCGGGTGCTCGTGGTGCCCTGGTCGATCGAGATGACGTGGGTCTTCTCCGGATCCAGCCCCTTGCCGGAAGACCCGTTCGCCGAGGACTTCGCGGAGGCCGACGTTGCCGCCCTCTTCGGCTTGGGGCTGGTGCCCTTGCCCGCCTTCTTGGCCGAGCCGCTGCTGCGCCTGCGCTCGTCCTTGGTCTCGGCTTCTGCCTTCTTGCTGCTCTGGGACATCGTCGTCTCCTGGGCTCGGATCCCCTCGGGGACCGCTGGTGGGGTGGGCCGTGTTCGATGGCCTGCGGATGGGTCGGGACGGGGCATGGGCCCCGGGGGCGGAGGGGTCAGACCATGGCGCGCACGAGCAGCCCGGCCAGGACGGCGCCGATCAGGGGCCCGGCGATCGGGACCCAGGCGTAGGACCAGTCGGAGCCGCCCTTGCCCGGGATGGGCAGCACGGCATGGGCGATGCGCGGACCGAGATCGCGGGCGGGGTTGATGGCGTAGCCGGTGGGCCCGCCGATGCTCGCGCCGATGCCGACCACGAGCATGGCCACGGCCAGCGGGCCGAGCTCGGAGGGGGTCTCGCCGAAGACGAGGATCACGGCCACCAGGACGAAGGTGGCGATGACCTCGGTGATCACGTTCCACGGGGCGGAGCGGATCTCCGGGCCGGTGGAGAACGTGCCGAGGATGGCGCCGGGGTCATCGGCTGCGTCGTAGTGCTTCTTGTAGGCCAGCCAGACGAAGACCGCTCCCAGGAACGCGCCCAGGATCGTGGACACGAAGTAGACCGCCGTGGAGGCCGCGCTGACGGCCACGCCGGGGGCGTACTCCTCGGCTCCGGAGACGAGCAGCCCCATGGTCATGGCGGGGTTCAGGTGCGCCCCCGAGGCCCAGGCCAGGTAGACGCCGGCGAAGACGCCCAGCCCCCAGCCGAAGCTGATCAGGAGCCAGCCGCCGTCGTGGCCCTTGGTCCGGGGCAGCAGGACGTTGGCCACCACGCCTCCGCCCAGGATGATCAGCACCGCTGTGCCGACTATCTCCGAGAAGAAGACCTGGCTGAGGCCGATCTCGGCCGCCTCCTGCGCCTGCGGCAGCAGTGCCTGCCCGTGGATGCCCATCATGGATCAGTCTCCGATCGTGTCGGCGTCGCGGTCGCGCGCCCCGTGCTGGTCGTCGCCGTGGACGGTGCGCACGCGCAGCCCCTCCACGACCGGTTCGGCGGACTCGCGAGCGTGCTCGGCCGCCGGGTCGTCCTCGGTCCGTGCCGCGGCGTCCTCGGCGGCGCTGCGGGAGCGGTAGGCCTCGACCTCCCGATCGCGGCGCTGGCCGTCCCAGCCGAGCTCGGCCGCGGCCAGATCCGCGATCTCATCGACGGCGGCATCGCCGTGATGGGGTGCGGAATAGGTGAGGCGGGTGCGCGTGTCCAGAAGGTCCTCGAGGTGCAGTGCGCCCTCGGCCCGGCAGGCGTGGACGATCTCGGCGCGCAGGTGGACCGGTGCGCCCTCCAGAGGCCGCTCCAGGGACGGGTCCTCCTGGATCAGCGCCAGCACGGCATGCAGGTCCGAGCCGTACCGGGCGATCAGGTCGTTCAGGCGCTGCTCGGTCCAGATCTCCGGGTCCTGGGAGCCGGCGCGCAGCTCCTCGAGCAGCAGCGGGATCCGCGCGCGCAGCCCGAAGACGCCGTCGGCGCCGTGGAGCAGCGTGCGGTCCGTGATCGAGGGGCGCTTCTGCGCCTCCTCCTCGCCCAGGGCCAGGTCCACCGCGTCCTGGGCCATGATGCGGTAGGTGGTCAGCTTGCCGCCGGCGATGCTCACGAGCCCCGGCACCGGCTCCATCACCGTGTGCTCGCGCGAGACCTTGGTGGAGGCGGTCTCCTGGCCGTCGCGGGTCACCGGCTGCAGCAGCGGGCGCAGGCCGGCGTAGACGCCGATGACGTCGTCGCGGGTCAGCGGATCCGCAAGCACCTGGTTCGCGTGCTCGATCACGTAGTCGATGTCCGCCCCGGTGGCCGCGGGGGTGTCCAGGGACTGCTCGTAGGGGGTGTCCGTGGTGCCGATGATCCAGTGATGCGCCCACGGGATCACGAACAGCACGGACTTCTCCGTCTGCAGGATCAGCCCGACGTCGCCGCGGATCCGCTCGCGCGGCACCACGATGTGGATGCCCTTGGAGGCCAGCACCTTCAGTCCCGCATCCGCTCCGCTGAGCTCCTGCAGGCTCTCCGTCCACACACCGGTGGCGGAGATGACGGTCGAGGCGCGCACCGGGAACTCGCGGCCGGTCTCCTTGTCCCGCACCAGCGCGCCCACGACGTTCTGCCCGTCCTGGAACTCGTCGTCCTCGCGCAGCAGGTCGATGACCTCTGCGCGGTTGGCCGCCAGGGCCCCGTTGGCGGCGGCCGTGCGGATGAGGGTGAGCACCAGCCGGGCGTCGTCGACCTTGGCGTCCCAGTACTTGAAGGCCCCGACGGAGGCGTCCTCGCGGAAGTCGGGGAACTGCTCGAGCACCTCCTCAGTGCTCAGGTGCTCGCGCTTGGGCAGCGAGGTCACCTTGGAGTTCAGATGCGCGAGGGTGTCGTACAGGCCGATGCCCGTGCCCACGTACGGGCGCTCCCAGCCGCGGTGCAGGGGGTAGAGGAACGGGACGGGCTCCACCAGGTGGGGGGCCAGCGTGTACAGCAGCCGCTCGCGCTCCCCCAGCGCCTCCGCGACGAGCTTGACGTCGAGCTGCTGCAGGTAGCGCAGGCCGCCGTGCACCAGCTTGGAGGACCAGCGCGATGTGGCCCCGGCCCAGTCCTGGGCCTCGACGATCCCCACCCGCAGGCCGCGGGTGGCCGCATCCAGGGCGATGCCGGCGCCGGTGACCCCGCCGCCGACCACGAGGATGTCGAGCTCGGGGCCGTTCTCCATCTGCTCCAGGGCGCGAGCGCGGGAGTCGGGGTTCAGCGCAGATCGGTCGGTGGTGAAGGTGCTGTTCGCCATGGGGTCTTCCTCTCCTCCCGTCACGCGGTCCGCGCGAGCTCGATGCCCGATACCCGGCGTCCCATGTGACGATAGTCATAATTGGGGATCACGTGGTGCGCAACGCCGGTCAGGGGCCGTCGCGGATGATGCCGCGCAGCTTGCGCGTGCGCTGCTGCAGGTCTCGGTCATGGCCGTAGGCGGTGGGCAGGTAGTAGTCCCGGCCCACCAGCTCATCCGGCGGGTACTGCTGAGCAGCCACGGCGTTGGGGGCATCGTGGGCGTACTGATAGCCGCGTCCGTGGCCCAGCGACTGCGCGCCCGGATAGTGGGCATCGCGCAGGTGCGTGGGCACGGGACCGGCCTTGCCCGCGCGGACATCGGCGATGGCCTGGTCGATCGCCAGGTAGGAGGCGTTCGACTTGGGGGCGGTGGCCAGCAGGACCGTGGCCTGCGCCAGCGGGATCCGCCCCTCCGGCATGCCGATCAGCTGCACGGCCTGGGCCACGGCCACCGCCGTCTGCAGGGCGGTGGGATCTGCGGTGCCGATGTCCTCCGAGGCGGAGATGATCAGCCGCCGGGCGATGAACCGGGGGTCCTCCCCGGCCTCGATCATCCGGGCCAGGTAGTGCAGCGAGGCATCGACGTCCGAGCCGCGGATCGACTTGATGAAGGCCGAGATGACGTCGTAGTGCTGATCGCCGTCGCGGTCGTAGCGCAGCGCTGCCCGGTCCATGGCCTCCGTGGTGTGCTCGACGGTCACCTCCGGGACTCCACTGGCCCCGGGCGTCTCCGGATCGGCCCCCTCCGTCGCCGGCTCGCCGTCGTCCTCGGCTGCGGCGGGCGGATCGGCGTCCCGTGCGGCAGCCCCGGACAGCGCGACGGCCGCAGCCGCCTCCAGCCCCGTCAGGGCCTTGCGTGCGTCCCCTCCGCACAGCTCGAGCAGGTGCTCGCGCGCCCGCGGCTGCAGGGTGACCGCGCCGTCGAGACCGCGCGGATCGTCGACCGCCCGGTCGATCAGCTCCCCGATGTCCTGCCTCTCCAGCGGCTGCAGGGTCAGCAGCAGCGACCGGGACAGCAGCGGGGAGATCACCGAGAAGGACGGGTTCTCGGTGGTCGCTGCCACGAGCACGACCCATCCGCGCTCGACGCCGGGCAGCAGGGCGTCCTGCTGGGCCTTGGTGAAGCGGTGGATCTCGTCCAGGAACAGGACGGTGGTGCGCCCGTGCAGGTCCCGGTCCTTGAGCGCCTGGTCCATGACCCGGCGGACGTCCTTCACGCCGGCGGTGATGGCCGACAGCTCCACGAACTTGCGGTGCGGACCGCGAGCGATGACGTGGGCGATCGTGGTCTTGCCGGTGCCGGGCGGTCCCCACAGCATGATCGAGCTGGGTCCGGCCGGGCCGGTGTCCTCGCCGGCCAGCACGCGCAGCGGCGAGCCGGGGCGCAGCAGGTGCTTCTGGCCCACGACCTCGTCCAGGGTGCGCGGGCGCATGCGCACCGCCAGTGGAGACGGCGAGCGGCGCCCTCCTGCTCCCGAGCGGGCGGCCCCGCGGCTCTGCGAAGGCGCGGCGACGGACTCCGGGTCCGGATCGGGGTCCGGCTCCGGCTCGAGATCGAACAGCGAGGTGTCTGTCTGGCTCGTCACCCTCTCAGGCTAGGGACGGCCTCCGACACCGCAGGCGCGACGGCCCATCGCGCCCATGGGCTCGCAGCGCGATCACGGCCGACGGGGACCGCAGGAAGACCCCTCAGCCGCGCCGCGGCCGGCCGAGCTGCTCTGAGTCCAGGATCAGGGTCACGGGGCCGTCATTGACCAGGCTGACCTGCATGTCCGCCCCGAACTCGCCGGTGGGGACCTCGAGCCCGAGCTCGCGCAGCCTCTGCGCGTACGCCTCGACGATCGGCTCCGAGGCCTCGCCCGGGGCCGCCTGGGACCACGACGGACGCCGACCCTTGCGGACGTCGCCGTAGAGGGTGAACTGGCTGACCACCAGCACCGGAGCGCCCAGATCCGTGCAGGAGATCTCGCTGCGCTCGTGATCGGACATGATCCGCAGACCGGCCGTCTTCTCGGCCAGGGCGGCGGCCGTCTCGGCATCGTCGCCGTGGGTCACGCCCACGAGGGCCACCAGGCCGGGGCCGACGAAGGACCCGACCGTCCGGGGGCCGTCGGAACCGGCAATCGTGACGGAGGCGCCGCGCGCTCGCTGCAGGATGACTCGCATGACGCCCAGTCCATCACGATCCTGCGACCGCCCGCGATCTCAGCTGCTGGGCACCAGGCGGTGCTCCCGGGCCCACTGCTCGATCAGGCGGACGGTCTCGGGCATGTGCTCGCCGGAGGCCATCTCGTGATCGGCACCGCGCATCATGCGAAGCTGCGCGCCGTCGCCCAGCCGGCGCGCGGTCGCCTTGGCGATGCCCGGGGCCACGCAGCGGTCCTCCGTGCCGCCCACCACCAGCACCGGGCTCTGGATATCCGCCGGATCCACTGCCGAGGCGCGCGCCCGATCGAGGAACCACAGGCTCATCTCCCGGTAGGCCCGTCCCGACTCTGCGCAATGCGCGCGATGACGCTGCGCGTTGTCCTGACGGTCATGGACGTTGGCGATCCGCCTGTCGAAGGTCTCCAGCGACACCGGCCACATGGGTCGGCTGAGCAGCCAGGTGAACGCATGGGGCCCCCACAGCCGCAGCATCGACGGGTAGAGCGCGAACATGCCCCGGCTGGGCGCCGGGGACAGCAGCACGACGCCGGCGTTCGGCACCCGGGCAGCCAGCAGCTGAGCGAGCAGCCCGCCGAGCGAGTGGCCCAGGATGATCGGGGCGGTCTCCATCTGCTCGACCTCGCGCTGCAGGTCATCGACGTAGTCGGTGAGGCTCAGCGCCCGCACCTTCTGCGCCAGATCCCACACGTCGTGGGTCTGCGGCGTGCCGTGATGGCGCAGCGTGGGCGTGTGCACGCGCAGCCCGAGCCCGCGCAGCTCATCGGCGAACGGGCCCCAGCCTTCGCCGCTGCCCCACGTGCCGTGGATCAGGATGATGTCCTGCTGGGCCATGCTCGGCTCCTGTCGTGGTGGTCCTGGCGCGGCGGGCGGACCCGCTCAGCCCTCGGTCGGCGCCGAGGGCTGCTCGCCCTGATCCTCGCGGACGTCCTCCGCAGCGGCCGCCTTCTTCGCCTGCGGCTCGGGCTTGGCGTCCACGCCCGCCTCCTTGCGCTGCTGCGCGGTGATGGGCGCGGGCGCGGCCGTCAGCGGGTCGTAGCCGTTGCCGGTCTTGGGGAAGGCGATGACCTCGCGGATGGAGTCCGCTCCTGCCAGCAGGGCGATCACGCGGTCCCAGCCCAGGGCGATGCCGCCGTGAGGGGGCGCGCCGAAGGAGAAGGCGTCCAGCAGGAAGCCGAACTTCTCCTGGGCCTCCTCCTCGGACAGCCCCATGACGCGGAAGACCCGGTCCTGGACGTCGCGCTGGTGGATGCGGATCGAGCCGCCGCCGAGCTCGGTGCCGTTGAGCACGATGTCGTAGGCGTAGGCCAGGGCCTCGCCGGGGTTCTCGTCGAACGTGTCCAGGTACTCCGGGCGCGGGGAGGTGAACGCGTGGTGCACGGCGGTCCACGCTCCGGAGCCCACGGCGACGTCGCCGGAGGCCACGGCGTCGGAGGCCGGCTCGAACATGGGGGCATCGACGACCCACAGGAAGGCCCAGTCGTTCGGGTCGATCAGCCCGGTGCGGTGCCCGATCTCTACGCGCGCAGCACCCAGCAGGGCGCGAGAGGGCTTGGCCTCTCCCGCGGCGAAGAAGATGCAGTCGCCGGGCTGCGCGCCGGTGGCCTGGGCCAGGCCGGCCTTCTCCTCGTCGGTGATGTTCTTGGCCACCGGACCCGAGAACTCGCCATCCTCCTTGTACAGGATGTAGGCCAGTCCCTTGGCACCGCGCTGCTTGGCCCACTCCTGCCAGGCATCCAGCGTGCGCCGGGGCTGGGAGGCGCCGCCGGGCATGACCACGGCACCCACGTACGGGGCCTGGAACACGCGGAACGGGGTGTCCTTGAAGTACTCGGTCAGCTCGGTGAGCTCCAGGCCGAAGCGCAGATCGGGCTTGTCCGAGCCGTACTTCTCCATGGCCTCGGCGTAGGTCATGCGGCGAATGGGGGTGGGGACCTCCACGTCGATCAACGACCAGAGCGCCTTGACGATGGCCTCGCCGAGCTCGATCACGTCGTCCTGCTCGACGAACGAGGCCTCGATGTCCAGCTGCGTGAACTCGGGCTGGCGGTCGGCGCGGAAGTCCTCGTCGCGATAGCAGCGCGCGATCTGGAAGTAGCGCTCGAGACCGCCGACCTGCAGCAGCTGCTTGAACAGCTGCGGCGACTGCGGCAAGGCGTACCAGGAGCCCGGGGCCAGGCGCGCCGGCACCAGGAAGTCGCGGGCGCCCTCCGGGGTGGAGCGGGTCAGCGTGGGCGTCTCGACCTCCAGGTAGTCCTGCTGGTGCAGCAGCTCGCGCACCACGCGCGAGGCCTCCGAGCGCAGCCGCATGATGCGGGCCGGCTCCGGGCGGCGCAGGTCCAGGTAGCGGTACTTGAGGCGAGCCTCCTCGCCGACCTCCACGTGCTCGTCGATCTGGAACGGCAGCGGGGCCGCGGTGTTGAGCACGGTGACGGTCTCGGCGATGACCTCGATCTCGCCCGAGGGCAGGTTCGGGTTCTCGTTGCCCTCCGGGCGGCGCTCGACGGTGCCCTGGATCTGCAGCACGAACTCGTTGCGCAGCGGGTGGAAGTCCTTCTCATCGCGCACGACCACCTGGGCCACGCCGGAGGCGTCGCGCAGATCCAGGAAGGCGACGCCGCCGTGGTCGCGACGACGGTCCACCCAGCCGGTCAGGGTGACGGTCTCTCCGATGAGCTCGGCGTTCAGCTCGCCGAGTCGATGAGTGCGCAGCACGTGGGACTTCCTTCTGGTCGTGGTCGTCGTGGGGCCTCTCCGACGGGATGCGCCGACGGCCTCTGCGGTGTCCGAGGGCGACAGCCGGCCCCGGGCCCGTTCATGGCGGGTTCACCGGGGATCTGTAGCGTCGCCGCCGTCGAGTCTACAAGCCGGGGATGACGCTCGCCCCACGGACCCGGCCCCACCGCCGCGCCGCCCAGGAGATCCGTGAACGCCTCGCCTGCCCAGCCTCCCGCCGCCTCCCCCGCACACGATCCGGACGAGCTCGCCCGCAGGCTGGGCACCTCCGACGCCGCCGTCATCGGCGTGGGATCGATGGTCGGCGCGGGCGTCTTCGTGGCCTTCGCCCCGGCCGCCGCGCACGCAGGCTCGCTGCTGCCGGTCGCGCTGCTGCTGGCGGCCGTCGTGGCCTGGTGCAATGCGACCTCCACGGCTCAGCTGGCCATGGTCCACCCGAGCTCCGGGGGCACCTACGTCTACGCGAACCGCCAGCTGGGGCAGTGGGCGGGCTTCACCGCCGGTTGGGGCTTCGTGACCGGCAAGACCGCCTCGGCCGCCGGCATGTCGATGGCTTTCGGCCTCTACGCCGCCTCTCTGCTCGGGATCGACGACGCCGATGCCGCAGCCCGAGCCCTGGCGGTGGCCGCGATCGTGGTGCTGACCGGTGTCAATCTGGGCGGGATCACCCGCACCGCCGGGCTCACGCGGATCCTGGTCTCCGTGGTCCTGCTGATCCTGGCCGTCGTGGCGGGTCTGGCCGCAGCCGCCCTGAGCGCGAGCACGATGTTCGGCGCGGGTCCTTCGGTGCAGGAAGGCGGGGGCGGTGCCCTGGGCGTGCTGCCCGCTGCGGGTCTGCTGTTCTTCGCCTTCGCCGGCTACGCCCGTGTGGCCACCATGGGCGAGGAGGTCCGGGACCCGCAGCGCACCATCCCGCGGGCGATCCTGGGGGCGCTGGCCTTCGTGCTCGTGGTCTACCTGGTGCTCGCTGTCCTGCTGCTCGGGCTGCTGGGGGCAGGAGGGCTGGCGGCGTCGTCGGCACCGTTCCTCTCGGCCTCCCAGGAGATCTCCGTCCGGCTGGGACTCGGCGACGGCGCGGCGACGGCCCTGTCCGCGGCGGTGACGGTCGCGGCGGCGGCCGGGGCGCTGGGCGCCCTGCTGGCCCTGGTCGCCGGGATCTCGCGCACGACCCTGGCGATGGCGCGAGAGCGCGACCTGCCGGGGTACCTGTCCCGCATCTCGGGACGGCAGGTGCCGTGGGCCTCGGAGCTGACCACCGCCGTGGTCGTGATCGCGCTGATCGTCCTCACCGACCTGCACACCGTGATCGGCTTCTCGTCCTTCGGCGTGCTCGTCTACTACGCGCTGGCCAACCTCTCGGCGCTGACCCTGCACGAGCGCCCGCGCTGGGCGCCCAGGGGCCTGAACATCGTGGGCCTGATCGGCTGTCTTCTGCTGGCCTTCTCGCTTCCGTGGCAGTCCGTGGTGGTGATGCTCGCGATCTTCGCCGTGGGCTTCGCCGGGCGGGCCCTCGTGCTCAGTCGCCGGAGCTGACCGGCGCGCCGACCGACGGGCGCAGGTCCTCAGTCGGGGGCATCCACGAGGCCGGATCGGCCGGAACCTGCTCGCCGGAGCGGATGTCCTTGACCTCGTGGGTCACCGCGCCGGACTCGTCGCGGGTCGAGAACCAGACGAACGGGATGCCGCGGCGATCCGCGTGGCGGATCTGCTTGCCGAACTTGGCGGCCGAGGCCGAGACCTCGCAGGAGATGCCGCGGGCGCGCAGCTGCTGGGCGACGTCCTGGGCCTCGGACCAGGAGTCCTCGTCCACCAGGGAGATCAGCACGGCGGTGGGCACCGAGCGCGAGGCCTCGGCCAGGCCCTGCGAGAGGATGCGCGAGACCAGGCGGGTCACACCCACCGAGAGCCCCACGCCCGGGAAGGTGCGCTTGCCGGAGGAGGCCAGCGACTCGTAGCGACCGCCGGAGCACACCGAGCCGAGCTTCTCGTGGCCGACCAGCACGGTCTCGTAGACGGTGCCGGTGTAGTAGTCCAGGCCGCGGGCGATCGACAGGTCAGCCACGAGCTTGCCGGGAGCGCGGCGCACGGCCTCGGCGACGACCTCCTCGAGCTCGGCCAGGCCCTCGTCGAGCAGCTCGTCCTGGACGCCGAGGGCGCGGACCTGCTCCACGAAGGAGGCGTCCTCGGTGCGGATGCTCGCCAGCTTCAGCGCGGCGTCTGCCTGATCCTGCGTGGCGCCCACGTTCTCGATGAGGTTCGCCGCCACGGCCTGGGCGCCGATCTTCTCGAGCTTGTCGAGCTCGCGCAGAACGGCGGGGGCATCCGACAGCCCGATGCCGCGGTAGAAGCCCTCGGCGAGCTTGCGGTTGTTGACCCGCAGCACGAACTCCGGGATGGGCAGCTTGGACAGGGCGTCGATGATCACCAGGGCCATCTCGACGTCGTAGCGGAACGGCAGTGCGCCGTCGCCGACGACGTCGATGTCCGCCTGCGTGAACTCGCGGGCGCGGCCCTCCTGAGGGCGCTCGCCGCGCCAGACCTTCTGGATCTGGTAGCGGCGGAACGGGAAGTTCAGGTGCCCGGCGCTGTCCACGACGTAGCGGGCGAACGGCACGGTGAGGTCGAAGTGCAGCGCCAGCTGGCCCTCCTTGGGACCGCCGTCCTCGTCCTCCTGCAGACGGGAGACGCCGTAGACCTCCTTGTCGATCTCGCCCTTGCGCAGCAGCTGATCCACGGTCTCCACGGCGCGGGTCTCGATCGAGGAGAAGCCGTGCAGCTCGAAGGTCTCCCGCAGCGTGTCGAGCACGTGCAGCTCCACGAGCCGCTCCTGCGGGAGCCACTCGGGGAAGCCGGAGAGGGAGGTCTTGCTGGCCATGGGGCGTCGTCTCCTGAGGATGCTGAAGGGGGTGGGCACACAGTACGGGACCGTCCGAACCATCTTAGGCGCCATGGGATGCCGGGGCAGAGGAGCACCGATTCCTGGGGGCCGTCGTCCCGTCTGGCTACGATGGGCCGCGTACAGCGTCCGCGCGCAGCCAGCGCCGGGCCATGACAGGCTGCCGAGCGCCCCCGGGTCGAGTCCCGGGATCGCGGGTCGGCACGAGCGAAAGAGTTCCAGCGGTGACTGAGCGTCTCGAATCCGACGACAACTTCCTCCCGGCGACCGAAGCGGCCGCCGATCCCGACTCCGCTGCGGCCGAGGCCGCGGCTGATGCCGACGCCGCCCAGGCGGAATCGCCTGCGGGCGAGACCACGGAGGCTGAGCTGGCCGAGGAGGAGCAGACCCGTATGGCCCAGGCCCAGGCCGACGGCGAGGACGTGGCCGGCGAGATCGCCGATGCCGTCGCCGTCGAGGAAGCCACCGCCGCCGAGGAGAAGGAAGCCGCGGACCGGGCCGTGATCGAGGAGGGCGGTGCCGCCGAGGACGGCGAGCCGTCGGCCTCCACCGTCCCTGCCGCCGAGGCCGAGTCCCCGGCCGAGGAGACCGCAGCCCCCGCCGAGCCGCAGCCCACCGAGGCGGAGAAGGCCCCCGAGCAGGCCGCCGCCCAGGAGGCCGCCGCGCGCCCGTCGGCCCCGTCGCCTGCTGCGCCCACGCCCGCTTCCGCCGCGCAGGCCCCCGCGCCCTCGAGCGCACCGGCCCCGTCCACGCCCGCGCCGTCCGCGGACGTGACCCCCGAGCAGCTCGAGGAGGCCCGCGCCTTCGCCGAGGTCGACGACGACGGCAGCGTGCACCTGCTGATCGACGGCGAGAAGGTCCTGGCCGGACAGGTCCCGGACGTGCCGAAGGACGAGGCGCTGGCGTACTTCGCCAAGAAGTTCCTGGAGGCGCGCACCCAGGTCGAGCTGCTCGAGCAGCGCGTGGCCGCCGGCGCTCCCGCCGGGGACCTGACCCGCAGCCTGGATCGCGTGAAGTCCCAGCTGGGCGAGCGCAAGCTCGTCGGCGACGTCCGCGCCCTGGAGGCCCGCCTGGAGGTGCTGCGCCCGCGCATCAAGGAGCTGGAGGCCGAGCACCGCAAGGCCGCCGATGCCGCCCGCGCCGAGAACCTGGCCCACCGCGAGGCCATCGTGGCGGAGGCCGAGCAGATCTCCGCGCAGGAGCCCGAGAAGACGCAGTGGAAGCAGTCCACCGCTCGCATGAACGAGCTCTTCGACGCATGGCAGGCCCATCAGAAGTCGGGCAACCGCCTCTCCCGCAAGGACGAGGAGTCCCTGTGGAAGCGCTTCCGCGGCGCTCGCACCACGTTCGACCGCCACCGTCGCGCGTTCTTCTCCAAGCTCGACGAGCGCAACGCCGAGGCCAAGAAGACCAAGCAGAAGCTGATCGCCGAGGCCGAGGCCCTGCAGTCCTCGACCGACTGGGGCCCCACCTCCGGCAAGTATCGCGATCTGATGGACCGCTGGAAGGCCGCCCCGCGCGCTGGGCGCAAGGACGACGACGCCCTGTGGGCCCGCTTCCGCGCAGCCCAGGACGTGTTCTTCAACGCCCGCAAGGAGGCCGACAAGGCCGTGGACCGCGAGTTCGCGGCCAACCTCGAGCTGAAGGAGGCCCTCGTCAAGGAGGCCCGCGAGCTGCTTCCGGTCACGGACGCCAAGGCCGCCAAGAAGAAGCTGTCGTCCATCCAGGCCCGCTGGGAGGAGATCGGCAAGGTCCCTCGCGGCGACTTCAAGCGCATCGAGAACGAGCTCGGCGAAGTCGAGGACGCCGTCCGCGAGGCCGACTCCGGCGGTCGCATCAAGGCCGCTTCGCAGACCGAGGTCCGCTCCAACGCCATGACCGCTCAGGCGGAGGAGAAGCTGGCGGATCTGCAGGCCAAGAAGGAGGCCGCCGAGTCCGCCGGCGACACCGCCAAGGCCAAGAAGCTGGACAAGGAGATCGAGAGCGCGCAGTCGATGCTCGAGATGATCCGCCGCTCCGCCGCCTCGCTGTGAGCTGACCGCCACTGCCGCGCCGGCTGAGGCGCCCCGCCCGATGGCCCCGATCCGTCCCAGGATCAGGGCCATCGGCATGTTCGGAAGGCTCTGCCGTCGAACGCGCCCGCTTCTGCCCTGAAGCCATCCACAGGCGGAGGAGCATCCGCTCGGTGGGCCGCGATCCGGTGTGGACTGTCCGGCATGACGCATCCTCTGCTCGACCCGCGGTACGCCCACGCTGCGATCGCGCTGCCGCCGGCGGCCGCAGGACCGGCCGGCGGCATTCTGTCCCTCCCCGACGATGAGGCACCGCGCTGGGCAGAGCTCTCCGCTCTGGAGCGCTCGGCCCTGCAGCGTGACGACCTGGCGGTCCCGCTGCTGGGCGGGATCTGCAGCCCGCGTCTGCTTCCGGTGACCCGTGCCGACCGTGCCCGGGCGATCCGTGCCGTCGTGCCGGAGGCAGTGCTGGAGCACGCGGTGCTTCACCGCACGACCGCCGCCTGGTTCCTGTCCTGCTGCCCGGCTCCGCAGCGTCTGCACCTGATGGTCCATCGCCAGCGGCGCACGACCACCCGTCCGGTCGATCCTCAGCTGGAGGGTCTCGCTTGGGAGGTCCGACAGCTGGTCCACGAGCCGCAGGACGTGGATCGGCTGCACGGTCTGCAGGTCACCACGCCGCTGCGCACCGCAGCGGATCTGGCCTGCTGGGAGGACCCGACTGCCGTGCCCGCCCTGGAGCAGCTCCTGGAGGCCCCGCATCTGGGTGTGGAGCCGCAGGCGGTCACGGACCTGCTGCGGCAGCGGTCCCGGCTTCCGGATCGACGCAGGGGAATGGTCACGCTGCGCAGTGCCTGCCGGAGGCTCGGACTGGTCGTGCCGCGCTGAGCTGCCGAGGGACAGCAGATGCGCGGCACAGACCCCTCAGGCACGAGCTGCGACAGCTGCGGCTCAGTGCTCAGGCCTCCGCGGTGGAGAGCCTGCGCTGGCCGGAGGTGCGATAGACGTCGTAGACGCCGTCGATCCGGCGGACCTGGTTCAGCACGTGATTGAGGTAGCGGGCATCGCCCATCTCGAAGGCGAAGCGGGAGATCGCCACGCGCTGCGTGGAGGTGGAGACGTTGGCCGAGAGGATGTTGACGTGGTTCTCCGAGAGCACCCGGGTGACATCGGAGAGCAGCGAGTTGCGGTCCAGCGCCTCGACCTGGATCTCGACCAGAAACACCGAGGCCTGGGTGGGGGCCCAGTGGACCTTGACCAGGCGCTCTGGCTCCTTCTGCGCGGCGATGTTCGAGCAGTCGGCCCGGTGCACCGAGATGCCCTGCCCGCGGGTCACGAAGCCGACGATCTCGTCCGGGGGCACCGGCGTGCAGCAGCGGGCGAGCTTCACGTAGACGTCGCTGGCGCCGTCCACGGCCACGCCGGAGTCGACCACGCGGGAGCGCACCGGCTGGATGGGCGTGGAGGTGTCGTCGATCTCCTCGGCCGAGCCCTCCTCGCCGCCGGCCGATTCCACCAGCAGGTCCACGACCTGCCGCGCCGTGACCGAGTCGGTGCCGATGGCCTCGTAGAGCTCGGCGATGTCCGACTTGTTCAGCGTGTGCGCCGCTGAGACCAGAGCCTCCTGCGTGACCGTGCGCTGCAGCGGCAGGTGGTGCTTGCGCAGCGCACGGGTCAGCGACTCCTGGCCGCGTTCGATGGCCTCCTCGCGGCGCTCCTTGGAGAACCACTGCTTGATCTTGGACCGGGCCCGCGGCGAGGAGACGAACTTCAGCCAGTCCTGCGACGGCCCGGCCGCCTCCGACTTGGAAGTCAGCACCTCGACCCAGTCGCCGTGCTGCAGCTCGGAGGACAGGGCCACGAGCTTTCCGTTGACCCGCGCGCCGATGGTCTTGTCGCCGACCTCCGTGTGCACGGCGTAGGCGAAGTCCACCGGGGTGGAGCCCACGGGCAGCGCCATGACATCGCCCTTGGGCGTGAAGACGAAGACCTCCTTGGTGTCGATCTGGTAGCGCAGCGAGTCCAGGAACTCGGTCGAGTCCCGCGTCTCGTCCTGCCAGGACACCAGGGACTTCAGCCAGCCGATGTCATCGGCATCCGCCTTGGCCGCGGGGCCGTCGGCGGCGCCGGAGGCCTTGTACTTCCAGTGCGCGGCCACGCCGTACTCGGCGCGCTGGTGCATGTCGTGGGTGCGGATCTGGATCTCGACCGGGCGCCCGTTCGGTCCCAGCACCGTGGTGTGCAGCGACTGGTACATGTTGAACTTGGGCATGGCGATGTAGTCCTTGAACCGCCCCGGCAGGGGCCGCCACCGCGCATGCAGCGCACCGAGGGCCGCATAGCACTCGCGCACCGTGCCCACGAGCACGCGCACGGCCAGCAGGTCCTGGATCTCGTCGAAGTCCTTACCCCGCACGACCATCTTCTGGTAGATGGAGTAGTAGTGCTTGGGGCGCCCCGTGATCGTGGCCTCGATCTCGGCCTTGTCCAGGTCCTCGGCCACGAGGGAGCGGATCCGGGCCAGGTTGCGCTCGCGCTGGGGCTGGCGCTCCCCCACCATCCGCACAATCTCCTCATAGATCTTGGGATACAGCGCCGCGAAGGACAGATCCTCGAGCTCCCACTTGATCGTGTTCAGGCCCAGGCGGTGAGCCAGCGGAGCGAAGATCTCGAGGGTCTCGCGCGCCTTGCGCCCCGAGGACTCCTGGGACACGAAGCGCCACGTGCGGGCGTTGTGCAGCCGGTCGGCGAGCTTGATCAGCAGCACGCGGATGTCCTTGGCCATGGCCACGATCATCTTGCGCACGGTCTCGGCCTGCGCGTTATCCCCGTACTGCACCTTGTCGAGCTTGGTCACGCCGTCGACGAGCGCCGCGACCTCCTCGCCGAACTCCTCGGTGAGGTCCTCGAGGGTGTAGTCGGTGTCCTCGACCGTGTCGTGCAGCAGCGCGGCGACCAGCACCGGGCCGGTCATGCCGAGCTCGGCCAGGATGGTCGTCACGGCCACCGGATGAGTGATGTACGGGTCGCCGCTCTTGCGCTTCTGCCCCTGGTGGCGCTCATCGGCCACGGAGAACGCGCGCTGCAGGACCGCCAGGTCCTCGTCGGGAGCGTTCTCGCGCACGGTGCGCAGCAGCGGCTCGATCAGCGGGGACGACGAGATCGAGGCCCCCGACAGGTACGACAGCGTGGAGCGGGTGCGCTCCGAGCGCCCCGGGAACACCGCGCGGCCGAAGACCGGGCGCGAGGCGGGCACGACCCAGTGCGTGCCCCCGGCACTCGAGCCCGTGCGACGCCGCGCCGCACGCTCGGCCTCCTCGGCCTCGAGCTGGCGGGACCGGCGCTCGATGGCCTCGTCCGGGTCGTCGGCGGCGGAGTCGGCGGTCGCCTTCGAGGCGGCACCGAGAGTCTCCGAGGCTTCCGGGGCCGCCGCGGCGGAGGCGCTGTCGTGCGAGCGATCTGCGGAGGGCTGCGGCGAGGTCTCCGCCGAGGCGCCCTCCTGGGCGGGCTCGACGGCTTCGGCGGAGGGTTCGGGCGCGCGCGGAGGCCGCCCCCGGCCGTCGTCGATGACTCCCCTGCGGCCCTCGGTCATCTCCGCCTCCTGTTCTCGGTCCGGCCAGGTTCAGCGCCCGGCCCTTCCACGCGATCCCCGAAGTGGATCAATCCGGCAATTGTAGGACCACCGGGACATGCTCCAGACCACATCGGGCCGCATCCTCAGGCTGTGGAGCCCCCGGCGCGGGTCGTGGTCGCACCTGCGGTGACGCTGCCCGCGGCCTCGTCGTCGAGCGGCACCTCGGAGTCCTCGCCCGAAGCACCGGAACGGCCGGCGGAGGCCTCGGCGGCCTCGTCGATCCGGCGCACGGCCGGTTCGCGGGAGCGCAGCGCCGCATACAGCGGCGTGGCCACGAACAGCGTGGCCAGCGTGCCGTAGATGATGCCCACGAACTGCGACAGCGCCAGGTCCTTGAGTGTTCCGGCACCCAGCAGCGCGGCGCCGATGAACAGGATGGCGCCCACGGGCAGCAGGCCCACGATCGAGGTGTTGATCGAGCGCACCAGCGTCTGGTTGGCCGCCAGGTTGATCTGCCCCAGGAACCCGCGCTTCCTGCGGGAGGCCGGCGCGGAGCCGTTGAGCAGGCCCTTGGTGTTCTCGCGGACCTTGTCGAAGACGACCACGGTGTCGTACAGCGAGTACGACAGCACGGTCAGGAAGCCGATGACGGCCGAGGGCGTGACCTCGAAGCCCACGAGCGAGTAGGTGCCCACGGTGAGTGCCACCGTGACGAACACGCCTGCCATCGAGGCCACGGACATCTTCCAGGTGCGGAAGTACAGGGCCATCACGACCGCGGTGAGCACCAGGAAGATCACCAGGCCGCGCAGCATCTGCTGCGAGATCCCCGCGCCCCAGGTGGGGCCCACGAAGTTCGAGGTGACGTTCTCGGCCGGGACGTCATAGGCCTGGGCCAGGGCGTCGCGGACCTCCAGGGTCTGCTCGTCGTCGAGCTGCTCGGTCTGGGCGCGCATGGTGCCCGGGGCGATGTTGGTGACCTCGCCCTCCTCGGTGGCACCGGTGTCCTGCAGCGCCTGCTGGCCGACCTGCGGATCGTCGTCGGCCACCGAGGAGATCGTGAACTCCGAGCCGCCGGTGAAGTCGATGCCCAGGTTGAAGCCGCCCTTGACCACGGGGATCAGCAGGCTGATGACCACGAGCGCGCCGACGATGGCCAGCCACAGCCCGCGTCGGGGCACGAAGCCGAAGGAGCGACGACCGCTGTAGAGGTCGTTGCCGAAGTCTGAGAAGCGGGACATCAGGCGTCCTCCTCGTTCGTGCGTCGGTCGGAGGCCGGGCGGGTCGCTTCCGGGTCCTGCGGGGGCGGCGGGTCCGACGGCGATGACTCGCCTGCCGCGCGCCGGGCCCGACGGCGGCGCTCGGCCACGGTGAGACCGCGCTCGTCGTCCGGGGCCCCAGCGCTGCGGCGGGAGGGCCTGCCCGCAGCAGCGCTCGAGCCGGTGCGCTGAGCCTCGGTCGCTGCCTTGCCGGGCCCGGGAGAGTCCTCTGTCTCTGCAGCATTGTGCGCCGCGGAGCTCTCGGGGGCGCTGTCGTCGTCGGGCTCCGTCGAGGCCGCGTGCTCCGTGCGGGAGCTGAGCGGCGAGGACGGGCCCACGAGCTCCTGCTCGGCCGGGGCGGTCTGCACGGCGGACTCCTCCGCCACGGCACCGGCGGCCGGGTCCAGGTCGTCCGGGGTGCGGGTGCGACCGGCGCCGCGGTAGAACGGCACGGCGTCGAGGGTCTCGGGATCCAGCCCGGAGCCCTTGCGGCCCTGAGCGAAGAATCGGGTGCGCGAGAGCAGGACCATGACCGGGTGGGTGAACAGGAACACGACCACCAGGTCGATCACCGCGGTGAGCCCCAGAGTGAACGCGAAGCCGCGCACGTTGCCCACGGCCACGAAGTACAGCACCACGGAGGCGATCAGGTTCACGGACTTGGAGGCGATGACCGTCTGGCGGGCGCGCTTCCAGCCGTGATCGATGGCCGCGGGAATCGTGCGCCCGATGCGGATCTCATCGCGGATGCGCTCGAAGTAGACGATGAACGAGTCGGCGGCCATGCCGATCGACACGATCAGGCCGGCCACGCCCGCCATCGACAGGCGGTAGTTCATGCCCCAGCCCAGCAGCACGATGGCCAGCCAGGACGCCACGCCCAGCACCACGAGCGAAGCGATGGTCACCAAGCCCAGCAGGCGGTACTGGAACAGGCAGTAGACGGCCACCAGGACCAGGCCGATGAGCCCGGCGATGACGCCCCAGCGCAGCTGATCGGCGCCCATGGTGGCCGAGATCTGCTGCTCCGAGGAGATCTCGAAGCTCACGGGCAGCGAGCCGTAGCGCAGCTGCTCGGAGAGGAACTGCGCGTCCTCCTCCGTGAAGGAGCCGGTGATCTGCGCCTGGCCGTCGGGGATGACCGCGTCCATGGACGGTGCGGAGATGACCTCGCCGTCCAGCAGGATCGCGAACTGGCTGCGGGGGTCCTCGGGGCTGGTCTGACCGATCGAGTTCAGGCGCTCGGAGAGCTCCTTGAAGGTCTGGGTGCCTTCCTCGTTGAACTGGATGTTCACGGCGTACTGGCCGGTGGTCGTCCCGTTGGCCCCCTGGGCCATGCCGTACGACGAGTCCGAGATATCGGTGCCCTCGAGCTCGATCGGGCCGAGGATGTACTTGCCGCCGCCGCTGGGATCGCAGGCGACGATGGCCGCCTCCGGGTCCTGGGCGGCGCGCTGCTCGGGGGTCTGCGGCTGCGTGCAGTCCGTGGCCTCGTACTTGGCCATCAGATCGCCGTCGACCCAGTTGGGGTCCGACGAGTCCGTGGGCTCGCCGTCCGGCTCGACCTGCTCGTCCTCGGGGGTGCGCTCGTCCTCCGGAGTGGCCTCGGCGGGGCCGACCATCAGCACGGGTCGGAAGCTCATCTGCGCCGAGGTCTGGATCAGGTCCCGGGTCTCCTGATCGGGCGTGCCCGGCATGGACACGACGATGTTCTCGCCGCCCTGGGTGGAGACCTCGGCCTCCGAGACGCCGGAGCCGTCGACGCGCTGGCGGATGATCTCCACCGCCTGGTCGAGCTGCTCCTGGGATATCTCCTCGCCCTCCTGCTGACCGGTCAGCTCAGGGGTCAGGATCATCTGCGTGCCGCCCTCGAGGTCCAGCGCCAGGCGCGGCCCCCAGCCGGTGTGGCCCTGGCCTGCGCCCCAGCCCAGCACGCCGAGCATGGCGGCCAGCAGCACGAACATGCCCACGAGCGAGCCTCGAGCAGTTCTCACCGCCCGGTGCAGCTCGGTGCCGCCGAGCTGACGACGCTGCGCCCGCTGGGCCGCCGTCTCCTGCTCGCTGCGGCGCGGCTTCTTCTTCCGGTCCCCCGGCTCGCGGCCGGGGGTGCTCGCGGACGAGCGATCTTCTGGCGATGTCGACATCGGGGCGCAGATCCTTGCGGGGTTCGAGGGGGCTGTGAAGCGTGGCACACGTGGGCCGGGCGGGCGCGGGTGGACCCGAGGAGGCGGTCTCAGGTGCCGCAACACGCACGAGCGCCCCGGCCGAGGGGGCCGAGGCGCGGGTGCTGGCTGATCAGCGGGAGGAGTCGGCTCCCGGATCGCGGGGATCCGTGGGGTCGCCAGCGGGGGTCTCGTCAGCGGAGGCGTCCCCGGCTGCGGTGGAGCCTGCGGCATCCGTGCCGCCGGCAGCGGGGGTGTCACGCTCGACCACGTTGGTGAGGGTCTGCAGGTGCACGGTGACCTGGGTGCCCGGGGCGATCTCGATGACGGCCTTGACGGCATCCTCGTCCTTGGAGACCAGGCGGCCGTAGAGGCCGTAGCTCGTCATGACCTCCATGCCGGGCTCCATGGCGCGCTGCTGCGACTTCAGCTTCTCCTGCTGCTTCTTGCGGGTGCGGCTGGAGAACCAGAACATGCCGATGATCAGCAGCAGCATGAAGCCGAAGAGCAGCATGGAGGAGCCGCCGCCTCCGGCAGCTCCGGCGGCGGACAGCGATTCGGTGACGACGGGTGTCATGCAGACTCCTGATCCTGCGATGCGCTTCTGCGCATCGCGTGGTGGTCGGTGCCGCGACCGGGACTCCGCCCCTGGACAAGCACGTGGGGCAGCGCGGCGGCGGCGAGGATTCCCGTCCATGGTAGGGGACGCGGCCGCGCAGGGCCCGGTCAGCGGGCTCCCAGGCGCCGGATCGCAGCCGGTCGCCGTCCGGAGGGCTACTGCTGCGGGGGGTCCTGGTCGCCGAGGGCCTGGCGCACCGCAGTGTCCCGGAAGGCTGCGTGCTCGGGCGGCACCAGTCCCAGGTGCTCCCAAGCCGCGGGCATGGCGATGCGTCCTCGCGGGGTCCGCGCCAGCAGGCCCTCGCGGACCAGGTACGGCTCGGCGACCTCCTCGACGGTCTCCGATTCCTCCCCCACGGCGATCGCCAGGGTGGACAGCCCCACCGGTCCGCCGCCGAAGTGGCGGACCAGCGCCTCGAGCACCGAGCGGTCCAGGCGGTCCAGGCCCCGCGAGTCGACCTCGTACATCTCCAGGGCGGCGGAGCAGGCGCGGGCGTCGATGCTGTCCACGCCGTGGACCAGCGCCCAGTCGCGCACGCGGCGCAGCAGGCGGTTGGCGATGCGCGGAGTGCCGCGGGAGCGGGTGGCGACCTCCTCGAAGCCCTCCGTGGACAGGCGCAGGTCCAGCAGCCCGGCGGAGCGGCGCAGCACGGAGACGAGCTCGTGGTCGCTGTAGAACTCGAGGTGCCCGGTGAAGCCGAAGCGATCGCGCAGCGGTCCCGGCAGCAGCCCGGCGCGCGTGGTGGCACCGACCAGGGTGAACGGAGGCAGGTCCAGCGGGATGGAGGTGGCCCCGGCGCCCTTGCCCACCACGATGTCGACCCGGAAGTCCTCCATGGCCATGTAGAGCATCTCCTCGGCGGGCCGGGACATGCGGTGGATCTCGTCGAGGAACAGGACCTCGCCCTCAGTCAGGGAGGACAGGATCGCGGCCAGGTCGCCGGAGTGCTGGATGGCAGGCCCGGAGGAGATGCGCAGCGGAGCGCCCATCTCCTGGGCGATGATCATGGCCAGCGTGGTCTTGCCCAGACCGGGAGGTCCGGACAGCAGCACGTGATCGGCGCTGCGGCCCCGCAGCCTGGAGGCCTCCAGGACCAGGGAGAGCTGCTGGCGCACACGCGGCTGACCCACGAAGTCCGCCAGGGACTCGGGGCGCAGGGCCGATTCGACGGCGCGCTCGTCCAGCTCCGGCTCCCCGCCCACCAGGCGCTCGGACCCGCTGTGCTGTGCGTCCATGCTCAGCGGCCCTCCCCCGTGCGAGTCGAGCCCCGGCCGGCGGCAGGAGCCGAGGCCCGGGCGCCGAGCCACCCGAGCACGGTGCGCAGGATCAGGGCGACGTCACCGGAGTCGGCGAGCTCCTCTCGACCGACCAGGGCGTCGTCGATGGCCGCCGAGGCGTCCTTCTCGTTCCAGCCCAGACCCGTGAGGGCCTCCGTGACCTGGGTGCGCCACAGCGGGATCTGCGCCGCCTGCGGGGTCGAGGCCGGTGCCGGATCGGCGGGAACGAGCTTGTCCGCGAGCTCGAGCACGATGCGCTTGGCGCCCTTGGGCCCGATCCCGGAGACGGTGGTGAACGGCTTGGGGTCGCCCTGGGCGATGGCCGTGCGGACCTCCTGCGTGCCCAGCGCGGTCAGCACCGCCAGTGCGGTGCGCGGACCGATGCCGGAGACGCCCAGCATGGTCTCGAAGATCTCCTTCTCCTCCGCGCCCGCGAAGCCGAACAGCAGCGGGGAGTCGTCCTTGCGCGCCACGAACGCGGTGGCCAGCCGGGCCTCGCGGCCCTCGTGCAGCCCGGAGAGAGTCTGCGGGGTGGCCTGCAGCTCGAGGCCCAGCCCCATGACGTCGACGACGGCCGTGCTCAGTCCCTTGTGCAGCACCTCGCCGCGCACGGACGCGATCATGGGAACACCCTCTCCTCGATGCGGGGAGCCGCCCGCGAATCGGGCAGCCATTCGAACATCAGTACGATGCCTCGCTCACCCTACCAAGCCGCGAGGACCACACAGCGCAGGCCCTCGCCCGGGACGAGGGCCCGCACCCGAGGACGATGCGCTCCCTCAGCGGCCGCGCCGAGCCTTCTGCTCCGCGGCCTGCCAGGCGCGCTGAGCGGGTGTCAGGGCGGTGCCGCGCTCCTGGCTCGCGCGCTGCAGTTGCGTGCGGGCGCCCTGGTGCGTGGTCGTAGTGCCCGCCTGGGCGTCCAGGCCCGCGCCCACACCGGAGCGCCAGCCGTGGCAGACCGCGATCGCCAGGGCATCGGCGGCGTCGGCCGGACGCGGCAGCTGCTCGAGGCGGAGGATGCGCGCGATCATCTTGGTCACGGCGGCCTTCTCGGCCGAGCCGTCGCCGGTGACCGCGGCCTTGACCTCGGACGGGGTGTGCCAGGCGACGGGGACCCCGCGAGCGGCTGCGGCGGCGATCACCACGCCCGAGGCCTGGGCGGTGCCGACCACGGTGGGGGCGTTGTTCTGCGCGAACACGCGCTCGATCGCCATAGCATCCGGGGCGAAGCGCTCGAGCAGCTGATCGGCCGCCTGGGCGATGCGCAGGATCCGCTGCTCCAGGGGCTCGTCGGCGCCTGTGCCCTGGACCTCGTGGTGGACCCATTCGGCGCGGCGGTCGGCGCGCATGCGCACGATCCCGAACCCGCAGCGGGTCAGCCCGGGATCGACGCCCAGGATGACCTGCTCGGGGGCCTGCGCCCTGGCCGCGGAGCCCATGGCGGGACGTCGGGCGGGTGCCGGAGCCTGGCTCAGTCCTCGTCCTCGAGCTGGGCGGCGACCTCGGGGGTGATCTCCACGTTGGAGTAGACGTTCTGGACGTCGTCGAGCTCCTCGATCGCATCGGCCAGGCGCAGGAACTTGCGCGCGGCGTCGGCGTCGAGCTCGACCTTCATGTTCGGGCGGAACTGGGGGTCGTCGTTGTTGTACTCCAGCTCCGCCTCGTCCAGAGCCGTGCGGATCTGGGGCAGGTCGGTGGCCTCGGAGATGACCTCGAAGACGTCCTGGTCCTCGATGACCTCCTCCGCCCCGGCGTCCAGCACAGCCATCATGACGTCGTCCTCGGTGACGCCGTCGGCCTTGGCGACCTCGGCCACGCCCTTGCGCTCGAACATGAAGGTGACCGAGCCCGGATCGGCCATGGTGCCGCCGTTGCGAGTCACGGCCACGCGGACCTCGGAGGCCGCGCGGTTCTTGTTGTCGGTCAGGCACTCGATGTACAGCGCCGACCCCTGGGGGCCGCGGGCCTCGTAGAAGATCTCCGAGTACTCGATGACCTCGCCGGTCAGGCCGGCGCCGCGCTTGATGGCGCGGTCGATGTTGTCGTTGGGCACCGAGTTCTTCTTGGCCTTGGACACGGCCAGATCCAGCGCCGGGTTGCCCGCGGTGTCGGCGCCGCCCTGGCGCGCGGCGACCTCGATGCCCTTGATGTACTTGGCGAAGGCCTTGGCGCGCTTGGCGTCGATGGCGGCCTTCTTGTGCTTGGTCGTGGCCCACTTGGAGTGACCGGACATGGCTTGCCTCCTGGTTAGTGTCGGTGCCGCAGCGCCGGGCTCCTCCCGGCGGCGGCTGGCAACGCGTGCGTCGGGGGTGCCGGTCACGGCCGGAGGGGCCGTGCGGCGCACCACCGCGGCGCATGACGCTGCGCTGGGAAGTCTGCTGGTCGATTGTAGGCGACGGGTCCCGGGCTCAGCGCGGACGGGAGGCCGCGACCTCCCGCGCCTTCTCCGCCAGCAGATCGTTCAGCGGCTCGAGGGTCTCGTGCGCATAGCGTCGCCGCACCGCCGTGGCGATGAGGTGATCGGCCACCGCCGGGTTCTTGGGCAGCAGGGAGCCGTGCAGATAGGTGCCGATGACCTCGCGGGTCACCGCGCCCTCCGTGCCGTCCTGGCCGTCGTTGCCCGCACCGGAGATCACGCGACCGAACGGCTCCTGGCCCGCGCCCAGGTGGGTCAGCCCGGAGTGGTTCTCGTAGCCGATCACGGTGCCGAGATCGGGCGACTCGGTGACGATGTTGCCGATCAGCCGCTCCGGGCCCCCGACGGTCTCGAGGTCGAAGATCCCCACGCCGGTCAGCGTCTCGCCGCCGATCGTGCGGAAGCGATGGCCGAAGAGCTGGTAGAGCCCGCAGATGGCGAGCATAGGCGCGCCGTCCTGCACCAGCTCGAGCAGCAGCGGCTTGATCCGCTGCAGATCCTCCATGACGCGGAACTGCCCGGAGTCCTGGCCGCCGCCGCCCACGAAGATGTCGCCGTCGCCGGGGAAGGAGTCGCCGGGGTTGTAGTCGGTGACGCGCACGCTGTAGCCGCGGCGCTCGAGACGGCGCTTGAGCGTCAGCGTGTTGCCCCAGTCGCCGTAGATGTTCATGTCGCGCGGATAGAGCTGCACGAGGTGGATCTCGCCCTGCCCGCCGAGCTCGGGCTCGGCTCCTGCGGCGGGGAGGTTGGGAGTCGCAGTGGTCATCGCGGTCCTCTCTCAGATCTCGGGCACGACGGCCACGGCGCGCAGCTCGCGGCGCAGCGTGAGCATGGACGTATAGGTGCAGAAGACGCGCATGGGGCGTCCGTCGGCGGAGGCGATGAACTCCGTGAGCGCTCGGGCGATGTCCGGCTCGACGGCGCCGACCTGCACCTGGTCGTAGTCCAGGCGCAGAGCCATGTCCCAGGCGCGCGTGCCGGTGACCATGTCCACTCCCCCGCCGCGCAGGGACTCGAACTCGACGTCCCACAGCCAGGAGACGTCGCGACCGTCGGCGTATTCGTCGTTGATGGAGATCATGGTCGCGTAGGACTCCGGTGCGGCGGAGGCCAGCGACAGGCGGAAGCCCGCGGGGTTCTTCACGAGCAGCAGCTGCAGCGGGGTGCCGTCGACCATGATCGTCTCGCCGCGTCCGAAGGCCGGGGTCACGCGGGACAGCTCCCCCAGCAGCGACGGCAGCGCGGCGGACAGGCCGCTGCGCTCCTGCGAGACGGTCAGCGCCAGCGCCAGGGCGGCCGCGGCGTTGTAGACGTTGTAGACGCCGTAGAGATGGACCTCCGCCTGCGCCGGCTCCCCGCGCACGGAGAACGTGACGTCGGTGGCCTCGAAGTCCTCGAGCTGGACGATCGCCTCCGGCTTGGCCTCCTGCGACGGCACCGGAGCCTCGGGGCCGTCGGCGCCGCGCATGTCGTCGTCCGACGGGAACATGGGCCGCAGCTTCTCCGACAGCCCGTACCAGTGCACCGCGGTCCCGGGGCGGACGTCATCGGCCAGAGAGGCAATGCGCGGGTCCTCGCGGTTGAGGACCACGGCCTCGGTGGTGGCCGCCGCGATCTGGGAGAGCATGCGGCGGGTGGTGTCGATCTCGCCGAAGCGGTCGAGCTGATCTCGCATGACGTTGAGCAGCAGAGCGAACCGGGGCTGGACGAGCTTCACGAAGTGGACCGCGTGGGCCTCGTCGAGCTCCAGCACGGCGATGTCCGCGTCCAGCCTGCCGGTCAGGGAGATCTCCTCCAGCAGGGAGGCCGCCACCCCGCGCACGAAGTTCGAGCCGGTGCGGTTGGTGAACACGCGCAGGCCCTGGGACTCGAGCAGCTGGACGGCCATCTTGGTGGTGGTCGTCTTGCCGTTGGTCCCGGAGATCACCACGACGCCCTGGGGCAGCCGGGCCAGCTGCTCGGCCACGAAGTCCGGGTGCAGCTTCTCCATCACAAGCCCGGGGAACGCCGAGCCTCCGCCGCGCAGCTTGGTGGCGGCGCGCACGCCCTGGCCGAGGAGCCTCACAAGTGGTCTGGACATGGCGGACATCCTAGTTCGTCGCCCTGACGACTCAGCGCCGGCAGGGCCGGGGCTCGCCGCCAGGTTCAGTGCTCCCGTGCGAAGACCTTGCCGGGATTGAGGATCCCCTGCGGATCGAAGACCGCGCGGATCTGCGCCTGGAGGTCCAGCTGATCCTCTCCGAGCTCATCTCCGAGCCAGCGCCGCTTGAGCAGGCCGATGCCATGCTCCCCCGACAGCGTGCCGCCCAGCTCCAGGGCGATCCGGAAGCCCTCTCCGGCGGCCTCCCAGATCCGCTCCGGGACCTCGTCGTCGCCGACCAGGAAGATCGGGTGCAGGTTGCCGTCGCCGGCGTGGGTGGTCGTGGGGATGAGGATCCCGTGACGCAGCTCGATCTCGCGGATCCGCTCGAAGGCCTCGGCCAGCCGGTCGCGCGGCACGGCGATGTCCTCCACCAGGATCGAGCCGCGTCCGTCGAAGCCCCCGTCCCGGGCCATCTGCTCGGCACGGGCCTCCAGCGCAGGGAACGCGCTGCGCCGCAGGCCCACGAGCTCCTCGGCTTCCGCCTCGTCCTCGGCCGCGCGGACCTCTCCCCCGGCGCGTTCGAAGATGGCCGCGATCCGCCCCGCGACCTCAGCTGCCTCGGCCCCGTCGGTCTGGGCCAGCAGGAACGACGAACCCGCCGGACCGATGCGCCGACCGCGCAGCTGCTCGACGCATTCCACCGTGGGCCCGTCCATCAGCTCGAGCAGCGCAGGGGTGAGACCCTCCGCCGTGACAGCGGAGGCGGTCGCCGAGGCTGCGAGGACGCTCGGGAAGCTCGCAGCGACCACCGGCCGGGGCCCCGTCACGACGGGACGCAGCGCCAGCGTGCATTCCACGATCACACCCAGCGTGCCCTCCGAGCCGATCATCAGCGCGCACAGGTCGTAGCCGGTCACGCCCTTCACGGTGCGGTGGCCCACCGAGATCAGGCGGCCGTCGGCGAGCACGACCTCCAGCGCGAGCACCGCCTCCCGGGTCACGCCGTACTTGGCGCACAGCAGGCCGCCGGCGTTCATGGCGATGTTGCCGCCGACCGTGGAGATGTCCTTGCTCGAGGGGTCCGGGGCCCACCACAGTCCGTGCTCGGCCAGTCGGGCGTTCAGCGCGCCGTTGAGGATCCCCGGCCCGACGACGGCCAGGCGATTCGGCACCGAGATCTCGTGCACCTGATCCAGGTCCTGCGTGGACAGCACGAGCTCGCCGGGACCGGCGCACGCCCCGCCGGCCAGGCCGGTGCCCGCGCCGCGGGTGACCACCGGGATGCCGTGCTCGGAGGCGGTGCGGCACACGAGCTGGACGTCCTCGATGCTTCCGGCGCGGATCAGCGCCAGCGGGGTCGGTGCTCAGCCGCGCGCCCAGCTGCGCCTTCAGGTGCTCGAGCGCAGCCGTCGCCGGACAGCTCAGCGTGCCGTGGTTCGCGGACATCGTGGCTCCCGTCGATTCACGTGCCGCAGCCTCCGAGAGCGAACCCGCGGCGTTGAGGATCCCCTCAGCCTAAGTGCACTCGGCTATCCCCGGAGCGGCATCGAGCGGCCGCTTCTTCACCTCACTGCCATCCGGCGGCCGGTTCGGCACCATCGCGGACCTCTGAGCGGCACCGACTCGGGCTGTCGATGGCTCAACGGTGCGGATTCGGCCACTGGATGCGGCACAGAGTCGAAGGACGCTGCAAGGCTGCGCGCGAGGCCGGGGAGATCAGCTCTCCGCGGCCGTGCCGGCGGTTCCGGTGCCCTCCGTGGCCCGCGGCGCTGTGCCCTGCTCCGGCCAGTGCTCCCGGATGTCGGTCCAGGTCCCGCCCAGCGTGTCCATGATCGCTTTGGTGTGCGCGGTCACGGGCAGGAAGTTGGAGTCCCCGATCCACCGCGGCACCACATGCATGTGCAGGTGATCCGACAGCGAACCGCCAGCCGCCTGGCCCAGATTCAGCCCCGTGTTGAAGGCGTTCGGGTGCGAGGCCTCGCTCACTGCCACGACAGCGTCGCGGGTCAGGCGCATGAGCTCGGTGAGCTCGTCGTCGGTGAGCTCGGTCAGATCCGCCAGGTGGCGGTACGGGCACACCAGCAGGTGGCCGGGGTTGTAGGGGAACAGGTTGAGGATCACGAAGCAGTGCTCGCCGCGGAAGACGATCAGGGATTCGTCGTCCCGGCGCTCGGGGCCCGTGCAGAACGGGCAGCCCGGCACCGTCTCGACCGAGGTGTCCTCGCCGCGCACATAGGCCAGGCGGTGCGGGGTCCACAGGCGCTGGAACGAATCCGGCACCCCGGGGATCTCGAAATCGTCCTGGCGCACCCAGTGGTGCTGGCCCACGCGCGCGCCCTGCTCCCCCGTGCTCATGACTGCGCGCCCTGCGACCCCGGCGCATCGGCGTCCACGCCGGGGGCCTGCCCGACCGTCTCATCGCCCGCGGCGGCCGAGGGGACGGGATCGTCGTTGACGCGGTTGCTCACGTGCGCGGCGATCCGGGCGACGGCCTCCTCGACCGGCACGCCGTTCTCCTGCGAGCCGTCACGGAAGCGGAAGGACACTGCACCGGCCTCGGCGTCGTCGCCGCCTGCGATCAGCACGAACGGCACCTTGTCCTTGGACGCGGTGCGGATCTTCTTGGGGAACCGGTCCGAGGAGGAGTCGAGCTCGGCGCGCACCCCGGCGGTGCGCAGTTTCGCCACGACGTCGCCCAGGTAGTCGTCGAAGGCCTCGACTACCGGGATGGCGCGGACCTGCTCGGGCGCCAGCCAGGCCGGGAAGGCGCCTGCGTAGTGCTCGGTCAGCACGCCGAAGAACCGCTCGATCGAGCCGAACAGCGCGCGGTGGATCATGACGGGGCGCTGACGGGAGCCGTCGGCGGCCGCGTACTCGAGGTCGAAGCGCTCAGGCATGAAGAAGTCCAGCTGGATCGTGGACATCTGCCAGGTGCGCCCGATGGCATCGCGAGCCTGCACGGAGATCTTGGGGCCGTAGAACGCCGCGCCCTCCGGATCCGGGACGAGCTCCAGACCCGATGCGGTGGCGACCTCCTCGAGCGTGGAGGTGGCCTCCTCCCAGGTGGCGTCGTCGCCGATGGACTTCTGCGGATCGCGCGTGGAGAGCTCCAGGTAGAAGTCGTCCAGCCCGTAGGCCCGCAGCAGGTCCAGCACGAAGTCCAGCGTGGTGGCGATCTCATCGCGCATCTGCTCGCGCGTGCAGTAGATGTGGGCGTCGTCCTGCGTGAAGCCGCGGGCGCGGGTCAGGCCGTGGATCACGCCGGACTTCTCATTGCGGTACACCGTGCCGAACTCGAACAGCCGCAGCGGCAGGTCGCGGTAGGAGCGGCCGCGCTGGCGGAATATCAGGTTGTGCATGGGGCAGTTCATGGGCTTCAGGTAGTAGTCCTGGCCCTGCTTGGTGACGTTGCCCGCGTCGTCGCGCTCCTCGTCCATCTGCATGGGCGGGAACATGCCGTCCTTGTAGAAGCCCAGGTGCCCGGAGATCTCGTAGAGCGTGGACTTGGTGATGTGCGGCGTGTTCACGAACGAGTAGCCGTGCTTGACGTGCTGCTCGCGCGAGAGGTTCTCCATCTCCATGCGGATCAGACCGCCCTTGGGGTGGAACACGGCCAAACCGGAGCCGATCTCGTCCGGGAAGGAGAACAGGTCCAGCTCGGAGCCCAGCTTGCGGTGATCGCGGCGCTCGGCCTCGGCGAGGCGATCCTTGTACGCCTTGAGCTCGTCCTTGGTGGGCCATGCCGTGCCGTAGATGCGCTGCAGCTGCTTGTTCTTCTCCGAGCCGCGCCAGTAGGCGGCAGCCGAGCGCATCAGGGCGAAGCCGTTGCCGATCAGCTTGGTGTCCGGCAGGTGGGGCCCGCGGCACAGGTCCTTCCAGACGATCTCGCCGGACTTGCGGTCGACGTTGTCGTAGATGGTCAGCTCGCCGGCGGCGACCTCCTGCGAGGCGCCCTCCGTGGCGGCGACCTCCGCACCGGAGCCGGGGCCCTGGGCCAGCCCGATCAGCTCGAGCTTGTAGGGCTCGTCGGCCATCTCCGCGACGGCCTCATCGTGGGTCACGGAGCGCCGGCGGAAGCTCTGCGTGGAGTTCACGATCTTCTGCATGCGCTTCTCCAGCGCCTTGAGATCCTCCGGGGTGAAGGCCTCGTCGACGTCGAAGTCGAAGTAGAACCCGTCCGTGATGTACGGGCCGATGCCGAGCTTGGCCTCCTGCTTGAGCTCCTGCACCGCCTGGGCCATCACGTGGGCGGTCGAGTGGCGCAGGACCTCCAGGCCCTCCGGGTCCGAGATCAGCACGCGCTCGACCGACTGTCCGTCGGCCAGGGGCGTGGCCAGATCGCGCAGGGTGCCGTCGATCCGGGCGACGACGACCTCCCGCTGGCCCTGGTAGAGGTCGGCGGCGGTGGTGCCGGTGGCGACCTGCTGCTGCTGTCCGTCCACGGTGACGGTGATCCCGCCGACGCTGGGATCCTGCGCGGAGGGGTTCTGGGACACGGACTCGCTCATGAGCTGCTGCAGCCTTTCGGTTCGAGGGACGCGACCGTACAGGGGCCGCGCGACCAGGCCATGCTACCGGCGCGGTGCGACGTCGCAGATCGCGAGGCAAGCCGCTGCGGGCGGGGCACAATGGTCGAGCCCCAGCCATCACGGTCGCCGCCTGCCCCGAACGGAGTCCCCGCAGCCATATGACGACGCCTCCCGCCCCGCAGGACGACCCCGACGATCCCCACGAGAACGCGCAGCCCGACGAGCCCGAGGTCGAGCCGCTGCGCTACGACCAGCCCGTCACCGGACAGATCCCGCTGCTGCAGCGCCCCGCACCCGAGGCGTCCAAGGACCTGTCGCAGCGGATCCTGAGCCCCCGGTTCGTGCTGCTGTGGCTGGTCCAGTTCCTGGTGTCCATGCAGTTCTACCTCGTGACCACCATCTCGGCCGCCTACGCGATGGACCGCTTCTCGGCCGGTCAGGCCGAGGCCGGGCTGACGACGTCGTCGTTCACCGTCGGCGCGGTGATCGCCCGGCTGCTCACGGGCAAGTACATGGAGCTCATCGGACGGCGGCGCGTCCTGGTCACGGCCATGGTCCTGTTCACGCTGATCTCCACGGCCTATCTGCCGGATACCGGGATGGCCGGGCTGCTGGCCGTGCGCTTCGTCAACGGCATCGCCTTCGCCGCCGTGACCACGATCGCCCCGGCCGCGGTGCAGGGCGTCATCCCGCCTCGGCGCCGGGGCGAGGCCACGGGGTACTTCGGCCTGTCGACCACCCTGGCCACAGCTCTGGGCCCCGCCCTGGGCGTGTGGCTCTCGCGCTCGATCGGCTACGGGAGCCTCTTCGTGCTCGTCTCCGCGGTGGCGGGCCTGGCCCTGATCGTGGTGCTCGTGCTGCGCGTCCCCGAGGTCGAGCTCACTCAGGCCCAGCGCCGCTCGGCACGGCAGTGGCGGCTGTCGTCGATCATCGAGACGCGCGCCCTCCCCATATCCGGGCTCATGGTCTTCGCCGGCATGGCTTACTCCACGATCCTGACCTACCTCAACGCCTACGCCGTGGAGCTGGATCTGGTGAGCTCGGCCGCGGCCTTCTTCGTCGTGTACGCGATCGCCATCGTCCTCACGCGCCCGTACCTGGGCAGGCGGCAGGACCGGCGCGGCGACAACAGCGTGATCCCTCCGGCGCTGGTGCTGTTCTCGGCGACCCTGGTCATGCTGGCCTTCGCGAGCTCCGGATGGATGCTGCTGGCGGCCGGGGCCATGCTGGGCTGCTCCTTCGGCGCGATCATCACCGCGGCCCAGGCGGCGGCCGTCAAGGTCGCCCCAATCGCTCGCGTGGGACTGACAACGGCGACCTTCTTCCTGTGCATGGACCTCGGCGCGACCGTCGGGCCCGCTGTCCTCGGCTCTGTGGTGCCCGCGCTCGGCTACCGCGGGATGTACCTGTGCGCAGCCGGTGTACTGCTGGTCTCCGTCGTGTACTACTGGCTCGTCCACGGCCGCGGTGCCGGTCGGACCCCGTCACCGCCCACGGGGCAGATCCCCCTGCCCTGAGGGGTCGGATCCCACGAGAAACCCCGGGCAACTCGCATCGCCCCGCATGCTCAGTGCACTTACGGTGGACGCTGGCCCCTTGCTTCCCCCGATCCTGGAGTCCGCCCC